>JADGOT010000307.1 GCA_017882805.1 Glaciihabitans sp.
CCGAGCCAATTCGCCATCCCGATCGGCATCCGTCGCCAGGCTTCGATGAGCAGCCTGTACTTCGGATTCGAAGGGTTGTTCTGGGGCACCTGATGGCGCTTGTAGAGGCAGTATTCGTAGTGGAGCGGCAGCGGCTCGAAGCCCCAGTTCTTCTTGAACGAATACGAGCCCGTGCCTTGCTTGCTGCGCCCGTAATCGAAGACTCGCAGACCCCGATGGCATGCGCGACGCATCAGCTCCCAGTACTTGAAGTCGTTCGCGGCGAGCTCTCGAGCGGCCTCGGTATCGCCGGCGTAGTAGGGCAATACCTCGTCCCGGAAGTAGAAGCTCAGCACGCTGCTCACCGGCAGCCCTTGTTTGTCGACCACCGTCTGCACCTGGCAGTCGGAGCCGAACTCGCGCTGAAGGGCGAGGAAGTAGCGCTTCGGAAACGCCGGGGTGCCGTGGCGATGGACGTTGTCGGCATAGAGGCTGAAGAAGCGCTCGACTCCGGGATCGAGCTCGCTCCGCAGGCCATTGGCGATTCCCTTCCTGACCATCGCTCGCTGCTTGCGCGGAATCGCGAGGAGGTTTTCCTCCTCGTCGGCCAGGATGGCCTTGCGAAAGGTGGCATAGAGATCCTGCATCGGCCACTCGCGATGTCGGCCGGAGACGTTTCGCAGCTCCAGATACTCGGCACCCATACGAAGCGCGAGCTCCTGCGCGGCGGTCTCAAGACAGTCGGCGACGTGCTCCCCGGTGGCCGCGACCCCGCCGTAGACGGCGAACGGCAGGCTGATCAGCGAATGCCCGAACAACAGGCTCTTGACCCGTGCCAGGGGCAAAACTCCCTCTATCCGGCCCTCGACCTCGGCGTAGAGGAAATGAGTCTCGAGGCGAAATACTTCGCTGATGACCGATTGCCAGCCCGCGCGATGAAAGAACGTCGCTTGGGCGCAGTTCATGACGAAGGCATCCCACCGCGCCTCGTCGGCGGTATCGCCCTTCGTCAATCGTCGGATCATGGGCGTCACGGGCCGGACTTCAGTGCCCGAGCGCGGGTAAATTCGCCGACCGATCGAGGAAGAGCGCGTCCATGCGCCCCCAGGCGAAGTCCGCGAGCAACTGTTGCAGCCGCTGTTCCATCCGACCGAGGTTGACGTAGTGGCGAAAGCGGGTCTTCGCACTGATGCCATCGACCCGCGGCTGATCGACGTCGATCTCCCAGGGATGGAAATAGAAGACCGCTGCCTGGCGATCCACTGCGTTGACGCGCCTCAGCATCCAGCGTGAGGCTGCGTAAGGAAGCAGCCGGAAATAGCCGCCCCCACTCGACGGCAGATTGCGGCCGAGGACGCGCAAGGTCGTGGCGGGGATTTCGATCAGGTCATGGCGGATCCGGTGCGCGAAGCGCGGTGCATCCGGCATCCCGTAGTGATCGTGGCGAATCGGATAGATGCTCGAGCTGTAGCGATAGCCCGCATCGGCCAGACAGTCGAGCGCCCACAGGTTCTCGGCACCGATCGAGAAACTCGGGGCACGGTAGCCGATGACCGCAGCAGCCGACAGGTCCTCCAGGATCGTCTTGGCACGGCGGATGTCCGCGTCGAACTCCGCGCGCGTCTGCTCGCGTACGCGTTGGTGGCCGTAGCCGTGGCTCGCGAGCTCGTGGCCCTGCGCAACGATCGCGCGAACGACGCTCGGATAACGCTCGGCGATCCAGCCCAAGGTGAAGAACGTGGCTTTGGTCTCGCGCTCGGCGAGCATTTCGAGGATCCGGTCGACGTTGCGCTCGACCCTGCAGGGCTGTCGATCCCAGTCGCTGCGCGCGATGTGAGGAGCGAACGCCGAGACCTGAAAGTAGTCTTCGACGTCGATCGTCAGCGCGTTGGTGATCGCTGGACCCCGCACGAGCCGGCTCACTTCCCGCCGGGCAAGGCTGCCCGCTGCTGTGGGCGTTGCCGAAGCGTCAGAGACAAGGTCATGGCGAATGATCGTCGCCCGACCGGGTGAGCGAGTTGACAAGATCCTGGAGTGTCCGGACCGTCTGCACGCCGATGCGCTCGAGACGCATCAGGCCGAGCTCGAGCCGAAGCAGGCGTCCGTCGATCTGCTGGAATTCGAGCTCGTTGAGCCGCAGAGCCATGCCCTCGCCCGTCCGCGCATTGAATGCGGTCAGGGGAAGGACGACATCGACGCCGGCGGACTCGTTCATGACGGCGGTCGTGCCGTCATGGCCGTTCATGGATACCGACATTGCCGGGCGAGAGACTTCGCCGGCGAAGTCACGGATGACCGACTCGACGTCGGCGACGCCGAGGTGCTTGCGAGTCTCCATGTAGCCCAACAAGAGCAGCCGATCGCAGATCGAATTGATCCGGCGCGGAATTCCGTGGCTCGCTGCGAAGATGGCCGGGAACGCGTCGAGCTCGATGTGGGGTTCCCCGGTCGAGCCAGCGCACTTGAGCCGGTGCAGGATGTAGGCCTGGGTCTCTTCCAGATCCAATGGGCCGATGTGGCACGTCGCAGAAACCCGCTGTCGGAACTGCTCCATTTCCGGACGTTGAAGAATCGCCCGGAATTCCGGCTGACCCACCAGGAAGCTCTGCAGCAGCGAGTGGTTGCCGAGCTGGAAATTCGACAGCATGCGCAGCTCCTCGACGGCGCGCGGGGTGAGGTTCTGCGCTTCGTCGACGATCAGCAGGCAACGCTTGCCCTGCTTGACGTGAGAGAGAAGGAACGCCTCCAGCGCTGACAGAAGCTCCGCCTTGGAGCTTCCTTTGGCCTGGAATCCGAAGGCAGTGCCCACCATGCGCAACGTGTCTTCCGCGTCGAGCTGCGTCGTCACCAGGTGGCCCGCGACGATATTGCTTTGCTCCAGGGTGTTGAGCAGCCCTCGCAGGACGGTCGTCTTGCCTGCGCCGATCTCACCGGTGATGACGATGAAGCCGTCGTTGCGCGAGACGCCGTAGTCCAGATACGCCTTCGCCCGGCGATGCTGCTTGCTGCCGAAGTAGAACTGCGGGTCGGGGTTGAGCTGGAACGGATGGCTTTTCAGCCCGTAGAAGGCCTCGTACATCTCAGAATCGCATCCCGAGCACAGCCGTCACGCCTGACTCTTGGTAAGGGTTGGTAGGGCTGCTGAACTGCGAGTGGTGAGCACCCAACGAGTAGCTGCTGTGGGAATTGATCGCTCCAGTCAGGTACAGGCTGATCGATCGCAGAGTGGTGGTCGGTGCAGCGACGGTTCCGCTGGTGCGATCGATGGCGCCGAGCACGTTGAGCGCCGCCGAAGGCGTGAGTCGGTGGGCCACGCCGACGCTCACGCCGCGGCTGCGCACCTGGTTGCCGTTGGCGAAGTCGTCCGCCACGGTCGCGCCGGTGTCGACACGAAGCCCCTGCGTCTGGGAGGCGCCGAAGGTCACCGTGTCGCGGATGCCGAGCAGGGCGAATGACAGCTGCTGGCGACGCTGACGCGTCACCGCGGAAGCGAGCGAGCCGGTGAAGACCTGCGCCGACGGGGCGATGCCGTTGGCCTGCAGGAAAGCGTTGACGAGCCCGGCTCGCAGCGCCGGATCGGGTTGCTGGGATGCGAACTGCGCGAAGAAAAGATCGTATGCGGTACCGACGGTCCCCGGAATCGGTTGACCGAAGCCGGTGGTGATGTCCTGTACGTCGCTGTAGCTCCACACTGTGCGCGGAGTTCGGTGCTCGAAGGTGAGTGAGTGGGAGTTGCCGAAGAAGCGACGTTCGGCCTGCGCCGAAAGGCGCGTCGTCTTGGAGGGCGTCCAGTCGATGCCGATGCCGGGCGTATTGCGACCCACTTTGTCGACGCTCTCGATGTCGGACTCCTCGCGACCGACGATCAGCGTGACGCGCAGCTGCGGATCCACGGTTACGTACAGAAGGCCGCGGACGCGGTCGTCGACCGTGCTCCGCCCGACGCTGTAGTCGTAGGCCTGATGCGACGCGTCGGCAGACCAGTTCAGCATCCGCGAACTGCTGTCGGCTCCCACCCGTACCGATGCCAGGGTACTGCTGTTGTCTGCCGTGTCGGCGGTCGAATTGCGGGTCCAGTTCTGCGTGAGTCGAACTTCGTAGTCGGCAGAGCCCGCCAGCCTGCCCTTCAAGTACGGCGACAGGGTGAAGGTTCGGACCTCGGTGCGGTTGGCGTTGATGAGCGTCGAATCTGCCGAGCGTGTCCCGTACGCGGAGGCCGACTGCTGAGAGATGTTTGCGTAGGCGTCGAGAAAGGCCCAGTTCTCGATGGCCTCGACGTTCACTACCGCGTTCAGCGCGTTCTGCAGTTCGTTTCCGAAGGTGTTTCTCGCGTACACGAGCCCCGTCAGGGAGTAGTCCAGGAATCCGCGAACACGTCCGCCTGTGCTGTCGATGCGGATGGTCGGTGTGACCTGCGTCACCAGGTCCGACTGACGGTCGGTGGTGCTGAGCCGGCTGTTGTCGGTGAGGGTCTCGGTGACGGACAGGCTCGGAGTCACCGAGAACCCACGACCGCCTGTGCTCTCGGACGACCCCGCGATCTGTCCATGCACGGCCGGCGCTCCTGCAACCGCGACGATGCTGGCGCCCAACGCGGCGCCTCGGCGCAAAGCGGAGCGCATCACGAACCCTCGTCGCCGGCG
>JADGOT010000308.1 GCA_017882805.1 Glaciihabitans sp.
AATACAGCGGAAATCTGCCGGACCGATTCCTGTGAAAGGGTCTTCCTATGGCGACTGACGGCTCCCTGCTCGAGCCCCACCATGACGGCTCGCCGTTGTTCGTTTCGAACCCGGCTCCGGCGCTTGGAGATCACGTACGGGTGCGGATTCGCATCCCGCACGGGTTCGGTCAGGTCACCGCGGTGCGCACGAGGTCGAACCCCAACCACGAGCCACGGTTCGCCGTCGCGAGCCTGATCGCCACGATCAACGGCTGGGACTGGTGGGAGGCGGAGATCGAGGTCGAGAACCCGGTGCACGGCTACCGATTCCTGATCAAGATGGGCGACGGCCGCAACCTCTGGGTCAACGGAACGGGCGTGCACACCATAGAGACGCTCGACACCGAGGACTTCAAACTTCTCACCTATGCGCCCGCGCCGGAGTGGGCGTCGTCTCGCGTGATGTACCAGATCTTCCCCGACCGTTTTGCTCGCAGTGAGCAGGCGGATGCACGTGTGCTGCCCGACTGGGCGGAGCCGGCCGCGTGGACAGATCCGGTCATCCATCTCGGCCCATCAACCGCGACCCAGTTCTTTGGTGGCGATCTGCTCGGCATTGAGGAGCACCTCGACCATCTCGAGCGTCTGGGCGTGAACCTCATCTACCTCACCCCCGTGTTCCCAGCGCGGTCGAACCATCGGTACGACGCGCTCTCGTTCGAAGAGGTTGACCCGCTGCTGGGTGGGGATGCGGCGTATGTCTCGCTGATCGAGGCGGCGCACCAGCGCGGGATGCATGTGATCGGCGACCTGACATCCAACCACTCGGGGGATGCGCACGAATGGTTTGTCGCATCCCACCTGCACCCGGGGGCACCCGAGAGTGAGTTCTATTACTGGCTCGACGCCGAACAGAAGACCTACGTGTCGTGGCTCGGGGTCCCGAGCCTGCCGAAGTTCAACTGGAACTCCCAGGAGTTGCGGCACCGATTCATCGCGGGGCCGGATTCGCTCGTCGCGAAGTGGCTGAAGCCGCCCTATAACCTCGACGGCTGGCGCATAGACGTCGCCAACATGACGGGCCGATACCTCGACGAGGATCTGAACGCGGAGGTTCGGCGTCTGATCCGCAAGACCATGATCGATATCAACCCCGACACCCTGCTGCTGGGGGAGTCGACCAACGACGCGGCGAGCGACTTTCAGGGCGATGCGTGGCACGGTGCCATGACCTACACGAACTTCACGCGGCCGATCTGGGGTTGGCTCTCGACCGGGCAGCGCGAGTCGAGCTACTTCGGCCTGCCGTTTGGGACCATCCCGAGTTACAGCGGTGTCGAGGTTTTTCGCGCCCACAAACTCTTTGCCGCCGGGTTCCCGTGGCGGGTTCGGCTGCACAACATGAACGCGCTGGACACGCACGATACGCCGCGGTTCCTGACGCACGCCCAACCAGGGACGGTGCCGGTCGCGCTGGGTTTGTCGGTCACGATGCCGGGCATCCCGGTGATCTTCGCCGGCGACGAGTTCGGGCTCGTAGGGGACGACGGCGAGCAGTCGCGCACCCCGATCCCGTGGGATTCGGCAGAAGCGGCGGCCACCACAATCGGCCTGTACTCCGAGCTGATTCATCTACGCCGCGACCACGAGGTGCTGAATACCGGGGGCGTTCGCTGGCTGCACGCGTCCGACGATGTTCTCGCATATGTGCGGGAGAGCGCGTCCGAGTGCATCCTGCTGGTGGCGGCGCGCGACGACTACCAGCTGTCGCTGGAGGCCAATGCGATCGCGGGAGCGCCGGCGGCAATGTTCGGCGATGGCGTAGCCGAATTCGACCCGGCTATAGGGCTGGTGCTGAGCGGAACGGGCCCATCGTTCACGGCGTTCGCGCTGCCCGGCATCCCGGTGCCCGACTTCTCGCCGGAGGGCACCATCCTGGAGCTGGACCACTAGTCGGTTGTCGGCAGTTCGGTGTTTCATGGATGCATGGCATCCAAGTTGGGAAACATCACGTTTGACTGTGCGGATCCGACAGCACTCGCAACCTTCTGGGCGGACGTGTTCGGTTACCCGCATCCCGAGTGGCCCGAAGACCTGAAGGCTGAGTTGTTGGCCGGTGGCCTCACAGAAGAGGAGCTCTCGAACAAGAGCGCCATCGAGGATCCGACCGGTGCGGGGCCGCGCCTGTTCTTCCAGCTGGTGCCGGAGGGCAAGACGGCGAAGAACCGGATGCACATCGACATTCGAGCGACACCGGGCCGCCGACCGACGGATGATGAACTCGCTGCGGAGCGCGACCGGTTGGTCGCGATCGGCGCCACGGAGGTCGTCAACTACGACGACAAGTGGGGTCCGATTCGGGAGCACCATTTCGTGATGCAAGACCCTGAGGGCAACGAGTTCTGCATCGACTGATGGTGCACGAAACGCCCTACCGCCGGATGCTAGTCTCTTACGGTGCCAAAACGGCGCTTCCTTTGGGGTGCACCAGTTTTGTGCGCCCCCTTAGCTCATTGGTAGAGCACTTCCTTGGTAAGGAAGAGGTAGTGGGTCCGATTCCCACAGGGGGCTCTCGCCTCCAGACAAAATCTGGCAGGCGTCCCGGCGGGGTAGCTCAGGTGGTTAGAGCACACGGCTCATAATCGTGTTGTCGCGGGTTCGAGTCCCGCCCCCGCTACGGAAGAAAAATGGCTCCGCTAAGGCGGGGCCATTTTTGTTCATCGCGGTGACGGATCGAGAAGGCGTTCTGGCGTGGGGCCCCGGATGGGCAGTCCGAAATCTCGCGCAGCGATATTTCGGCGGCTCATCGGGGGAGTCGAGTCCCGCCCGCGCTGCTGGTAGGAAAGTGCTGATCAGACGGCTGTTCAAGAAACTCGCTGTTCGCGCCCGGCGAGAAATCGCTGGCCAGTGGACACAATTTGGGGTGAGGTAGCGCTGGCCTTGGGAGTGGATGCCATCGCGCTGCACGGCACGGTTCTTCGGAACGGTCAGAAGGAGTCCGTCGAGTCGGTCGAGGCTGTCGGCTTGCGCCGGAGCCAGCCCTCAGCGACCCACGCGACGTGTCCGGGGAGGGTGGTCAGCAGTTCGGTGGTAGCCGAGCCGCGCCCACGGGTCAACCGCGATAAGGGCACCCACAGAGGCGAGCAATGGATTCCGACGACCTGAGTGATCGCCGGCTGTCTAAGCTGTCCTGAGGGGATCGTCAGGTCCTCTTAAGTCCGGCGATTACTACTTCTATGGCCCCCCTGGACTGCGACGCCCACTGGGGGCGGTCGGCGGCGGAGCCGATGTTGTGGAGCAGCATCAAGACCGCTTCTGGGTTCACATCGTTGCGAACTACGCCGTCGGCGGCCGCCCGGGTCATCAGGTCGGCTACCGTGCGCTCGAGTTCGACCCCGTTTTTGGCACGGCTCGCGGGGTCCACGATGGCGGCGAGGGTCCGCGCGAGTCCGGCATGTGCAACTAGGTGATCCACGAAGCCCCGCAAGAACGTGTCGAGGTTCTCTCCGGGTGAGCGCGACGGGTCGCGTGCGCGGTCGCAGAGGGCGGACACCTCGTCCTCGTACACCGCCGCGGCCAGCGCTGCCCGGGTCGGGAAGTGCCGATAGAGCGTACCGACCCCTACGCCGGCACGTGCCGCGAAGTCGTCGAAGCGCAACTGCTCGCCATGGTCGAACGACGACCGCGCGGCCGCCACGATCGCGTCCCGGTTGCGGCGGGCATCGGCCCTCAAGGGTTTTGACTCGGTCATCAGCCCTCCCATTGACAAGTGGAGACGGTCTCCATATTCTCATAAGTGGAGACAGATTCCATATTACTCGGGAGGTTCAGTATGCGCGTACTGATGTTTGGCCGCGGAACGATAGCAACGATCTACGGCTGGGTCCTTCAGGCAGCCGGGCACGATGTCGAGTTCTACGTGCGCCCAGGTCGTGCATCGGAATACGGCGACGAGGTTGAGATGGACCTGATTGACGCGCGTCGCCGGCCGCTCGGCCAGCGGGTGCGCGAGTCGTTCGGAACGTCGTTGCGCGAGTCACTAGCCCCGGAAGATGGGTTCGATCTGATCGTGCTCAGCGTGGCGCATCATCGCCTCGCTGAGGCAGTGGCGTTCCTGGCGCCCCGACTCGGCGAGGCGACCGTGCTGGTGTTCGGAAACATATGGGCGGAGCCGCTCGACGCCGTCGCACCGCTTCCCGCCGATCAGGTCGTGCTCGGGTTCCCAACGGCGGGCGGCGGCTTCGACGACAACGGTGTGCTGCACGGTGCCTTGTTCCAATCGGTCACCATCGGAACAACCGCCGCATCCCCGAGTCGACGGGAACAGGATGTGCGGAGCGCTCTCCAACAAGCAGGTCTCGCCGTCCGCGACGAGAAGGACATGCGAGGGTGGCTGTGGCTCCACTTCATCTCCGACGCGGGCATGTTCGCCCAGGCGATCCGAAGCGGGTCGATGGCGGACATGATCGGGGATCGTCGAGCGTTCAGCGAGGCGTTCTTGAACACCCGCGAGTTGCTGCCCATTTTGGAGGCCCGGGGCGTCGACCTCCGCCAGCACCGAAGCGGTCTGCTGCCCTATCGCCTGCCCCGCCTGGTCGCTGCGATCTCGGCGTGGGCGACCGCCAGGTTCCCGATCGCTCGGGTCAGCCTCGCAGCGCACACGGACCCGAATGCGACAGAGCTACGCGCCGTCCTCGCGGACACGGTCCGCGAGGCTCGCAAACTCGACATCCCCACTCCCCGCCTTGGGCTGTGACAGAGAGCCAGGACCTCGGTTACCTCGCCGCCCCTAACGCCAGTCGGCGCGATTGTGCTTTGCGTTAGGTGGTGATCCTGTCTGGGTTTAGTTCGAGATCGGCGGCCGCCAGATTCTGCCGGATGTGTTCGAGGTCGCTCGAGCCCGGAATAAGTAGCGTGTGGTCATAGTGCGCGAGAAGCCACGCGAGCCCGACCTGCGACGGCGTTGCGCCCAAGTCGGCTGCTGTCGCGATTACGGACGGAACATCCGTGACCCTGGGCCGACCCGGGAATCCGCTCCCGAGGGGGAAGTAGGGAATCCACGCGATGCCCTGCTGGCGCGCGAGATCTAGTACCGGCTCGGTGTCACGGTCGAGGAAGTTGTAGAAGTTCTGCACGGCATCGATTCCGACGGGGAGGGCAACCTGGAGCTGCTCGACGGTCACGTTGCTCAGCCCGATCGCGCCGATGAGACCTTCGTCGCGAAGCGCCATGAGCTCGGCGAGTTGATCCTCGATGGGTACGACTTGGTCGCCCGTGGCGATGATTCCGGGTGCAATGTCGGCGCGGCGGAGGTAGATGAGGTCTACGTTCTCGCGACCAAGTCCCCGAAGGTTCGTCAGGACGTCTTCGCGGAGTTCAGCGGGCTTCTGTTTCGTTACCAGCTTGCCGCCGACTTCGCGGGCACCGACCTTTGTCGCGATAAGGGGCGAGTGAGCGGATGCGGGGAATGCTGCGGCGATCGCCCGGTTGACAGAGCCATTCCCGTAGAACGCGGCGGTATCGATGTGATCGATTCCCAGGTCCGACACGGCGCGCAGGAGAGCCACGGCATCAGCCGGGCTCGGTGCTGGTCGTCCGTGAGGCGCAAGCTGCATGGCCCCGTATCCCACGCGATGAACCTGACGGCCGGCGAGTTCGACTGATTCCTGTGGCATGGGTGCGCCTTTCGTGCGAAGATTGCTAAACGGAAGAACTTCCGCTAACCCAACGCTAACGCTTAACCGGAAGAACTTCCACTTGTCGGACCAGGTCTCAGCGCCACCCGCCCTCCGCGCGGATGCTCTCCGCAACCGCGCGCGCCTGGTTGAGGCCGCGAAGCGCGTTTTCGCATCCGACGGCGACTTCGGCCCGGAGGCAGTTGCGCGGGAGGCCGGGGTCGGGATCGGCACCCTCTATCGCCACTTTCCCGACCGCAACGATCTCGCCGCCGCCGTCTACGAGGACGAACTCGACCGAGTGGCGGACAGCGCGTACGAGCTTCTGAAGACCCAGACGCCAGCCGACGCGCTTCGTCAATGGATGGATCGGTTCGAGCAGCGATTCGAAAACAAGCGCAGCATGGCGCCGGCGCTGCAATCACTTATCGGTAGCGGCGCTGTCAACTCGGTCTCGAGCCGAGCGCGGCTCGCGGCCGCCGTCCAGGAGATCCTGGACGCCGGCATCGCGACTGGCGAACTGCGAGCGGAAACGCGTGGCGCAGATGTTGTCGTTGCACTCGCTGCTGTGTGTATCGCCTGCGTTTCGCCCGAAAGCCGTGACCAACTCGCTCGGCTGCTTGACCTGCTTGTGGCTGGCATCAAGACGTGATGCAAACTCGGCGCGGGAGGAGATGAGCCGCAGGCGTCAGTTGAAGTAGTGCCCCTCGTCCAGATCCGCGATGAGACCCGGATGGGTCGGCTCCCATCCCAGGAGCTCCCGAGTCAGAGCGCTGCTGGCTGGCTGGTCAATGGCCAGCAGCGCGCCAATGAATCCGAACTCTTCAGCTTCGACCGACGTGACCGGCAAGCCAAGGTGGTGACCGATAAGGGTCGCGAAGTCGCGCACCGGAACTCCTTCGTCGCCAACCGCGTGGAGAACAGACCCAGCGGGAGCCCTTTCAACCGCGAGTCGGAAAAGCGTCGCCGCATCCAGAACATGGACCGCGGGCCAGCGGCTGGTGCCCTCTCCGACGAATCCCGAGAATCCCTTCTCTCGCGCGATCCCGATCACGCGCGGAATCAGGCCAGAGCGATCGCCGTCGCCGTGGGCAGAGCGGGGGATCCTAACGACGGCTGAGCGCACCCCACGATCAGCCAGAGCCAAGGCTGCCCGCGCGTTGATGCCGCGCCCAGCGGCAGGCCCGATCGATGGGGGTGCGTCACTCTCTGTCGCGAGACTGCCGGCAACAGCTGGCGTACCTGATGTGATGACAAGGGGCTTGCCAGTGCCCTCCAGTGCGCTCCCGAATGCCTCGATCGCGTTGGCATCCATGCGCACCGCGGCCTCGATTTGGGTGAAGTCCTGACTGTACGCAAGGTGGATGACGCCGTCCGCCTCGGTCGCGCCAGCGCTAAGCACATCGAGGTCTTCGATGTCTCCGCGAAGAACCTGAGCGCCAGCGCTTCGAAGTTGGTCAGCGGACCTCTCTGAGCGCGCGAGCCCGACGACTTGGTGGCCCGCGTTCAATAGTTCCGGCACAACCGCCGATCCGATCCAACCCGATGCACCTGTGACGAAGACCTTCATGAACAATTCTCCTTGATAAGAGTGACTCGCATCACTGTAGCAGTGATAAGAGTGACTCGCATCACTTATACTGGACGCATGGGCAGATGGGAACCGGGTGCGCGAGGCCGACTAGCGAGTGCCGCGCTCTCGCTGTACGCCGATCAGGGATTTGATCGCACCACCGTCGCGGAAATCGCACATGCTGCGGGTCTCAGTGAGAGCTCCTTCTTTCGTCACTTCGTTGACAAACGCGAAGTACTCTTTGCCGGGTTTGACGCCGCCGCTGATCTCTTGACGAGCACAATCGCAAACACCCCTGGCGAAAGATCACCCTGGGACACCGTGGTCTTTGCTATTGAGTCACTGTGCGACTTCATAGCGCAGGAACCCAGCGCGGCGCGGCAACGTATTTCCGTCGTGTCGACCGACCCGAACCTGCGCGAACGCGACCTCACCAAACATGCCGAGCTTGCTGCCAGCGTCACCCATGCTCTCGTGGCTCGTGGAGTCGCTCCGCTTACAGCCGGAGTGCTTGCTGAGACTTCGCTGGCGGCCTATAAAGTCACGACAGCAGCGTGGGTGGAAGGGCCACCGTCGGCCAGCTTCTCACAGATATTCCGGTCAGCAACCGAGGAGTTGACGATAGCGATTTCAAACCGATCAGAGTCTGATGGAGACGCGAGGCCAGATGCTGATCGCGCGAGCAGCCGAGCCTTGGAACGGCCAATCTCCACGACCTGAGCGCGGCAGCGGACCTGCACGCGTCGAATTTCGGTGGGGCGTCGACCGCACATCTAGGTCCGCAGGCAATAATGCTGCGTCCCCGGACACCCGGGTTGGCAGCCCGCGCTACTCCGTGACGTTCCTGGAGAATCTCGGGGAGGGAACCGGCAGCTCGCGGAGTTTGGAGACCTGGTACGTGTGCAGGGTCACTGTAGCTCAGACGCGGCGCATAGCCCTTGCCACCAGCTCCCCGATGAAGACAGCGGAGGCTGCAGGGCCCCGGGACGGTCCGTCCGGGATAATTGACGTGTCTGCGACACGAACTCCGGCCACGCCCTGCAAAACCCCGAAGCCGTCGAC
>JADGOT010000309.1 GCA_017882805.1 Glaciihabitans sp.
CGAGTGGCTATTGTTGGCCGTTCACTCCCGGCCCTTCGGCCTGCTCGCAAATCCGCTGGTGGCAGCTCTCCTGTTTGCTTCCTCACTTTGGATCTTCTATTACACGCCGCTTTTCAGTTGGGCCTCGACAGACCACGTCGGGCACGAGTGGATGATTTTCCACTTTCTCATCGTCGGCTACCTGTTCGTGTCGAGCCTGATTGGCGTCGATCCAGGTCCCGCTCGACCGCCCTATCCGATGAGGTTGTTGATCCTCCTCGCGACTATGGCATTCCACGCGTTCTTTGGCCTCGCGCTCATCACCAGTACTGGCCTCCTCTCGGCCGACTGGTACGGCGCAATGGGGTGGGGGCCGAGCATCTCTGCGCTGTCGGACCAGCAGCTCGCGGGCGGGATTGCCTGGAGTATCGGCGAGATCCCCACGCTCGCGCTAGCAATTCTGGTCGCGTTCATGTGGGGTCGCAGCGATGCGCGCGAGTCCCGCCGCTACGACCGCAAGGCCGAACGAGACGGTGACGCCGAACTAAATGCCTACAACGACATGCTGGCAAATCGCGCGAAGCAGGGTTAGCGGTTCACTGATGTGATGGTGAGGTGGTCATTCGGGGCCACCTCGATAACGTACGAAACCTCGAACGGAACGTTGGAATCGAAGGTGCTGATCGAGCCGTCGAAGAGCGATTGCACCTTGACCGTTAGGTGGGCTTGCCCCGTCGCCTTGGGCACAAACCACCGGCCCGAATTGCCGTCGGGGCCGATGGCGACGGGTGGATCGGAGACCATCTTCCAGGCGGGCGTGCTGACCACCCGGTTCGAAAAGCTCTTGCCAAACGGGCAAGACGTGGGCAGCAACACCGTCTGCTTCGCGCATCTGGCGTAGTACTCGGAGAGTTGCTTGCGCACCTCCTTCGCAAACAGGGCGTTGGCCTCCGCCTCGATCCGCACCGGAGTGACACTTGCTGGTTCTGTAACGGGAACGGCCACGGGCGTTGCAATCACATAGGTCGACCGAGAATCAAAGACATACAGCCCAGGAGCGAATACGACGAACGGTTGCGACTGGATGGAGCTCACAGAGGACGACACGGGGGTGCCATTTACTCGAAATCGTGGATCGTGCGGCGTTGCGACCGAGACGGTGGCAAGCGGCGACTTCGCGAACGACCAGCGAGAAAAGAGGCCGAGAAACGAGGATGTCTGCACGACAGAATAGGTCGACGTCTCGTGCCGTGTGCCCAGTTTGTACGAGAACTCGACGTGGTGCACGCCGGAGGCGTCAGCGGCGTCGTGCACAAGGCGGATATCGCCGATGGTTCCCAGTGCTCTATCGGTGAGAAGAGTGGTTTCGACGCCACTCGGCGCACGCACCCCAGGTAGTTCGCGGGCGGTCGTCGCGTCGTGTCGGGCCAGCGCGTCGAGGTAGCTGGACACGAAGCCGTGTGCGCTGTAGACCGTCGAATTGAGAAGCACGACGATCCCAAAGAACGCGGTGATGAGCAACGCGAAGCCAATCGTCCAAGAGATCATCAGGCGGCGCACTGTTCCATTCTCCGGCACGAGGCGGTTATCGGCGGGTAGCCTTGGGCAGTGACTGAGGTGACGCTCTCCGCCGAGCAGCAGGCGGTCTTCGATGCTATCGAGACCACTCGCGATCACATCTTCGTGACGGGGCGCGCGGGCACCGGCAAATCGACCCTTCTGAATCACCTCTCATGGCATACATCGAAGCAGGTCGTCATCTGCGCCCCGACCGGAGTGGCTGCCTTGAACGTGGGCGGTCAGACCATTCATTCCTTGTTTCGACTTCCGATCGGCGTGATAGCCGACCATGAAATCGAGCAGTCGCGCGAGCTGCGCAAGCTTCTGGGCACGCTCGACACGATCGTCATCGACGAGGTCTCGATGGTGAATGCCGACCTCCTCGACGCGGTCGATCGCAGCCTGCGCCAGGCGCGCGGGCGTCCCCATGAGGCGTTCGGTGGGGCGCAGGTCGTTCTCTTCGGTGACCCCTACCAGCTCGCACCGGTACCGGGTGATGCCGACGAGCGCGCGTACTTTGATGACCAGTACCGCTCGATGTGGTTCTTCGACGCGAAGGTGTGGGGCGAGGCCGACCTCACCATCTACGAGCTGTCGATCATTCACCGCCAGCACGAGGCAGAATTCAAGTACATGCTCAATGCCGTTCGTCACGGCAGGGTCACCGCGGAGATTGCCAAGCGACTCAATGACACTGGTGCCCGACCTGCGCCGACCGAGGGCGCGATCACGCTGGCTACGACGAACAGCACGGTGTCGCGCATCAATGCGGCGGCGCTCGCGAAGCTGCCCGGAAGAGCACTGACCGCGCGGGCGGAGGTGAGCGGAGAGTTCGGAGGCCGCTCGTATCCTGCGGATGAAGCGCTCGAGCTCAAGGTCGGCGCCCAGGTGATGTTTCTGCGCAACGATTCTGACCAGCGCTGGGTCAACGGAAGCATCGGTACCGTAACCAAGATCGATAGCACCGTGTGGGTCGAGGTGGAGGGCGAGACGCACCAGGTGCAACCCGCCGTGTGGGAGAAGTATCGGTATTCGTATTCACCGACGACGAAATCGCTCAAGAAGGACATCGTCGCCGAGTTCACGCAGTTTCCGCTGCGGCTGGCGTGGGCAGTCACGATTCACAAGTCACAGGGCAAAACCTACGAGCGGGCGATCGTAGATCTCGGTCAGCGGTCGTTCGCACCGGGGCAGACGTATGTCGCGCTGTCGAGGATCAGCGAACTCGACGGCCTCTACCTGTCTCGCCCGCTGCGTCCGTCCGACATTATCGTCGACGAGAACGTGCTGCGATTCATGGCTCGGTCGGTGGCAATTCCCGGCATCGAGGCGTAGCTCAGCGCGCTAGGCAGGCTTTGTCGATGCCGCTGTGCGGTCCGCGCCAATGCCGACGCACAGCAGAACCACTGCTGTCGCGAAGTTCAGTACATTGTCGGCGCCGTTAATCGCGAGGATGTTGAGCGGATTGGTGCCACTCGCGATGAGCAGGCCGATGACGCCGACGAGAAGGAAGACCGCTCCGAGCGTCGTGTTCATCGCCTTCGCCGGCCGGGATGAGACAAGACCAGCGACGAGGAGCGCCAGGCCGACGACGAGGTGCACGAGGTTGTGCAGTGGGTTGGTCTCGAACAGGTCGAAGACCTTCGGACCGGTCGTCGCCAGGAAGGCGGTGTCGCTGGTGAGAAAGTATCCGTAAATTCCATCAAGCACATAGACGATGCCCAGAAAGATCCCGAGCAGGCGGTTGGGCGACTGTGACATGGTGGGGCTCCCGCGAAGTTGGCTGGATCTGTACTGCGTGTTGCAGTGCTTCTGACTCAAGCTTGGTGCATGCCAATTGTTGCAGATACAAAGAACTGGACCTGGGTCATCGAACGACCGTGCCCCGAGTGCGGATTCGACGCATCCGTATACACCGAAGTGGACATTGCGCCGGCCATCCTGGAAAACGCGGCCTCGTGGCCGGCCGTGCTCGCGCGACCGAGCGTTCGTGTTCGACCGAACGACTCGACCTGGTCACCACTCGAGTATGCGGCGCACGTTCGCGACGTGCTGTCGGTGTATCGCGAGAGAGTGCGGCTCATGGTGGAGACCGATGACCCGCTCTACCCGAACTGGGATCAGGATGAGACGGCGGTCGCCGAGAAGTACAACGAGCAGGACCCCGCAGTCGTCGGCGGGCAGCTCGAGGCGAACGCCACCGAGCTGGCTACCGTCTTCGCCGCGCTGACGTCAGACCAGTGGCAGCGGGTCGGCCGCCGCAGTGACGGTGCGGGCTTCACGATATCGAGCATGGCCAAATACATGACGCATGATCTTGTGCATCACCGCTGGGACGTCAGCGGGTAGTGCGGTCAGCGCGTGTAGAGGTGGTTAAGCAGAAACCGAACCGTCCTCTGGTTGGCCAATTCTGCAGCTCGCGGGTTGTACACGGCATCAATCTCCGAGTTCGCGAACGAGTGCTCGGTGCCCAGATACACGTGGTCAGTCACAGGCGTGCCGTGTTCGTGCAGTCGTTCGATGAAGCTCACGGGATCTTCACCCTCGCCCCACTCATCGCTTTCCGCGTAGTGCAGCAGCACGGGGGCGGGAAGCACGCCGTGATCGGCGGGGCCAAGCGACGAGTAGTACGCGACGGCGGCATCCGCGGAACCGCCCTGGGCATGCAGCAGGGCGAGCCAGCCACCCATCGAGAAGCCGACGACGCCGACCCGCTCGGAACCACTCGCGCGTGAGTCATTGATGATGTCGTCGAGCTCCGCGAGCGCGAGGCCGACATCGAGGTCGTTCATCAGCTTCTCGGCTTCGAATGCGGACCGCGTCGCTACGCCGTTGAAGAGGTCGGGGATGGCGACGAAGAAGCCCTCACGCGCGAGCTGATCTGCAATCAGCAGAAGACCGGGCAGACGACCAAAGTAGTCGTGAACCAGCACGACGAGCGGACCGCCCTGCATCCCCACATAGATCGGCACGCCTGGCGACGGAACAGGAATGAGGTCGCTCATCGTTCGTCCGTTTCTCGCTAACAGGGTACCAACTCCCAAGGCTACCGGGCGCGACGTAGAGTCGAATTCATGAACAATGGCGCATTGGTATTGGCGGGTGGCGGTGTCGCGGGAATCGCGTGGGAGACCGGCGTTTTGCTGGGCATTCAGGAGAAGCAACCGGTGACGGCGGCGAAGATTCTGGATGCATCGACTGTCCTCATCGGCACGTCCGCCGGCGCGGCCGTTGCAGCCCAGCTTGCCGAGGGATCGACGCTGCAGGCGTTGTTCGATGCTCAGGTCGCCGATGAAACTTCGGAGCTCTTCGTCGAGCTCGATCTCGCCTCCTTTGGTGCGGCAATCGCGGGCGCAATGGCTGGAGCTACCTCGCCCCAGGAAGTCCGACGTCGGCTCGGGGCAATGGCGATTGCGGCCGAGACTCCTTCCACCGCGGCGCGCACCGCTGTCATCGAGGCACGCCTCAGGGGCCGAAGCTGGGGTGAGCGTGACCTCCGGCTGACGGCAGTCGACGCAGAGTCCGGCGAACCGCAGGTATTCACCAGCGCATCCGGCGTGACGCTGGTTGACGCAGTTATGGCCAGCTGCGCGGTCCCCGGTATTTGGCCGGTCGTCGAGATTGACGGGCACAAATACATGGATGGCGGCGCGCGGTCGGGTTCGAATGCCGATCTCGCCGCCGGCGCGGACCCCGTGCTCATCATCACACCCTCCAGCGAGCAGACGCCCATGGGTCCGGCCGTGCCGCCCAGTGAGCTGGAGGCTCTCGCGCCGGGTCGCGTGCATGTCGTGTATGCGGACGCCGCGTCTATCGCTTCGTTTGGCACGAATCCGCTTGATCCGGCAGCGAGGAAGCCAGCGGCGCTGGCTGGCCGCGAGGTGGGTCGGCGCGTTGCCGCCGAAGTCGCCGCTTTCTGGGGTTAGGCCGCTTTCCGCCGGCGAGAAAGAACCACGACCTGTCTGTATTGTGGCGCGCGACGCGGAGCGATAGTTTTTCGATCAGTCATCCGAACGCCCGTCGGTGACCGTTCTGTGTGATTCTTCCGTTCCCTTCAACCCGAAGGCTGCCGTATGTCTCGAACCCGGTATGAACCATTCCCTGACGCGGATTTTCGGAACGCCGTCGGCGTCGAGGTGGCGATTCAGGAGCACAACCACACAACCATTGCTCACGTCGAGGAACTTCGTCGCCGCGCCCGGGTCCAACACGTCTGGGTGGCGTTGTGGACCGCCGCTGAAGCACACTCGCTCTACGCTCCGGTTTCGGTCGAACTGCTCGGTCCGGATGGCGCGGCGTGGCCGTGTGGGCACCTGTCGGAGGCGGACTCACCGGGCTGGAGGCGCCTGCTGCAACTTCGGGCGCAGCACGGCGTGAGATGGATCTGGCCCGCCGTGATTATCGAACCCGACCCCGACGCGTGGCGGCTGGTTTTCTACCACTGAACCCGAAGACGAGTCGGGACCCGGGTCGACCAGCGGTCGTGGGAAGGTTGGCCCTGTGATGAAACGTTCACCGCTGGTCGTCTTCGATCTTGACGGAGTAATAGCTCGCACCGACACGATGGCGTTCCTGCTTCAACGGCAGTTGCTGTCGCATCCACTGCGCGCGGTCGCGGGCGCGTTGCCCGCAGCCGCGTGGTTCGTCCTGAGGAGTTTTCCCCGGGCGCGGGTCCGGCTTTCGCGCGCGCTCGGCCGTGCCGCGCTGTCCGGGATGACCGCCGCGGAGTATGGCGAATTGGCTGTTGCTGTCGGTACGCTCTTGGCCTCCGATCCGAGCAGGTCGATTCCCGCGGGGGTGGCAAAGGTAAGGCACTACCTCGAGAGCGGCGCCGAGGTCGTCGTCACCACGGGAACAGAGGCTGTCTTGTCACGGACCTTTCTGGATGGTCTCGGGCTTCAGGATGTTGAACTGATTGCGACGACGTTGCGATTCGACCGGGCAATCGTGCGGTACGAGAGCCACAATCTCGGGCACAACAAGGTGCACGGGTTCGAGGGTCGTCAGATCGACACGTTCTACACGGACTCCAACCTCGACCTTCCCGTTGCCAAGCTTTCCGCGCGCACTGTTCTGGTAAATCCGGGTGCGCGCCTGGCCCGCCTGTTCGAGGCAAAGGTTCCGAACTTGACGATCGTGTCCTGGGACTAGCAGCGCAACCGGACCCGCTTGAGTTGTCAGTCGTCTGACATTAGACTGCAGCCGTGGCGGAGAATCTGACGGTGGATAGACACAGTCCTGCTGTGGCTGCTCCCCTTTTCCGCGGCTACGCGTTTGACCTGGACGGCACCATCTATCTCGGCGATGCGCTCATCGACGGCGCCGCCCAAGTGGTGGCGGACCTGCGCGCGGCCGGCGCACGAACGGTCTTCGTCACCAATAAGCCACTCGAGACCTCGACTGACTACGCCGCAAAGTTGACGCGGCTGGGCATCCCCACGATCGGCGCCGATGTGATCTCGGCGATCGACGCGCTCATTCTGTACCTTCGCGACAACCACCCAGGTGCAACGCTGATGGCCATCGCAGAACCCGTATTGATCGATGAGCTCGCTCGGGCGGGTTTCGAGGTCACTACAGACCCGACCTGCACCGACGTCGTGGTCGTATCGTTTGATCGCACTTTTGACTACGACAAGCTCACGCGCGCCTATCAGGCGGTAAAGGGCGGAGCAATCATCATCGCGACCAATCCGGATCCATACTGCCCAACACCGGACGGCGGGCTGCCGGACTGCGCCGCAATGCTGGCCGCCATCGAGGCGTGCACGGGCGCACGCGCCGAAGCGATCGTCGGCAAGCCGAGCGTGCACATGGCGAATGCGTTTCTCGACCGGTTGGGGGTGGGCGCCGGAGACGCTGTTATGGTCGGCGACCGACTGCTGACCGACGTCGCCATGGGGCTGAATGCTGGAATGGCAACCGTGCTCGTGCTGTCGGGGGCGACCACGCGAGAGCAACTCGCCGATTCAGCAGTCGTCCCCAACTACGTTTTCGACGACATTCGAGGTCTTGTGGCGCAGGGACAGCGCGCCAACCGTGTAGAACAATCTCAGAGATAGAGGAAGCCCATGTCCCAATTCATTTTCATGCTGACCCATAACGACAGCACCGTCGAAAACGCCCTCGAGGTGCTCGAGCAGGTCAAAGCGACCGGCCTTCGCCACATTGGTTTCAAAGACGTAGGGGCCACCGCGGCGAAACAGCGCGAGTTGACAGAGGCAGCGCACGCGGCGGGACTCGTCGTTTATCTAGAGATCGTCTCCGTCGACAAGGCGGATGAGATGAACTCAATCGACGCCGCGATCGCCGCCGGCGTCGACTGGATACTGGGCGGCAAGTTTGCCACCGACGCTGTTGCCAAACTCGCCGGGACCGGCATCAAATTCGCGCCGTTCCCCGGGCGGATTGTCGGTCATCCGAGCGCGCTCGAGGGAACTATCGAGGAGATTGCGGCTCACGCCGGGCAGCTCACGAGGATGGATGGCGTCAGCGGCGTGGACCTGCTGGCCTACCGCCACTCCACTGTTGATGTTCTCGAGTTGACGGCCGCCGTCGTGAAGGCGAGCTCCGGACCGGTGATTGCGGCCGGCTCCGTGGTATCCGAAGAGCAGATCAAGGGGCTCGCGGCCGCCGGCGCCTGGGGGTTCACGATTGGCGGCGCAATCTTCGACGGCATTCTGCCGGGGGACAAAGACGTGGTCTCCCAGGTGCGCACCGCCCTCGCCTTCGCCGAGGGTGCCTAAGCTCGGGTGGGCGCACAAGCCCCTACACTTGAGCGATTGTTGCGGGAGGGTTCTATGGCTGGTCGCCGACCAACACTGGTTGATCAAGTGCGCGAGGAGCTCACCGAACTGATCAGCGGTGGCACTTATGCGGTGGGCGACAGGCTTCCCAACGAGCAAGAGATGTCTGACCAGTTTCGGGTGAGCCGAGCGACCGTACGTGAGGCGTATCGGGCCCTGATTGATGCGGGGTACCTGTCTCGCCGCCATGGCACCGGCACCTTCGTGAATCGCGTTCCACAGCGGCATGCACTTGACCTTAACCTCAGCTACACGGCGATGATTCAAGCGGCCGGGTTCACGCCAAGCATCACGCTCATTTCGCAACGGATCGAGGTTGCGGGCGACGATGACCGGGCTCGGCTTCGCCTCGAGGCGGGCGATCAGATTGTTGTCGTGGAACGAGTCCGGCTGGCTGACAAGCGACCCGTCGTATACAGCGTCGATCGCATCCCTCTCGAAATCGTTCCCGAGTCCATTCGTGGAAACCTCGGGCCATCCCTGTTTGACATGCTCGAAGAAGTCAATCGCGGGGCTCGGGCTGGCCGTACTCGGTTGCTTCCTGTCCTCGCGGGCCCCCGGGAAAGCGATCTGCTCGGGGTCAGTGTTGGTGCCCCGTTGCTGTACTTCGACGAGGTGGATTTCGACCGCGAAGGTCGCCCCGTAATGGCGTCGTTCGAGTGGCACACGAGTGACGTCTTTGAGATGTGGCTTAACCGCCGCTCGCAGGAACACTAGAGGCCGTCATCGTCGATTGACGGAGTCTCTTCATTCCGATTAGTCTCGTCATCAGACGTCTGACGTCGCGGGCAGCTAAGCGACGGTGTTGGGTTGATCGACGCGGGTACGAAGGAGTATTTCGTGGGATACGTAATCGGGTGCGATCTTGGTTCCCAAAGCGCCAAGGCAGTGCTCATGACGCCGGATGGCAAGCTGGTCGGTGGGGCGAGCGCCCCCTATTCGATGCGGCATCCGCACAGCGGTTGGGCCGAACAGGACCCTGCGATGTATCGCGACGGGCTGGCGTCGAGCATTCGCGCTCTGCTTGAGCAAACCGGCGTGAGTGGCAGCGATGTCACCCACATCGGCTTGTCGAGCCAGGTCGACGGGGTGGTGCCGCTCGATATCCACCACCGCCCGCTGCACAACGCGATCATCTGGCTCGATCGGCGTGCCACGGCGCAGGTGGCCCGACTTGGTAAGGCGATGGGTGCCGAAGAGATCTTTCGGCGCACGGGGCTGAACCTGGACGCATCCCACACGGCGCCCAAGATGATGTGGCTGGCAGAAAACGAGCCTGACGTTTATCAGCAATCGGCGTCACTGCCATCCGTCGGTGGCTACGCGATCGGATGGATGACGGGCCGAGTCATTCAAGACCACGCCAATTCGTCATCGACGCTGCTCTACGACGTCGTTCAGCGGGATTGGAGCGACGAGCTGATTGACGCATCCGGACTTGATCGGGCCAAGCTACCCGAGATCGGAGGATCGACAGAGATCGCCGGTCCGCTCACCGCGGAGGCGGCCGAAGCGCTGGGCCTTAGTACCAACTGCATCGTCGTCGTGAGCACGGGAGACGACCACGCGTCCTGCCTCGGCGCCGGCGGAGTTCACCCGGGGGTCGTCATCGACATTGTGGGGACGGCCGAGCCTGTGGGTGTCGCTAGTCGCACGCCGGTCTTTGATGAGACGCGCCTGGTAGAAACCCACGCCCATGCCGTCGATGACATGTACCTCATCGAGAACCCCGGTTTCGTCTCCGGGGGAAACACCCTGTGGTTTGCCAAGAACATCCTTGGCGTGAGCCAGCAGGAATTCTTTGACCTCGCAGAGCAATCACAACCGGGGGCCCGCGGCGTGCGGTTCATTCCGGCCCTGACGGGCTCAATGGCGCCACGATGGAATGACTCGATGCGCGGAACGTTCTCGGGGCTCTCGATGAACCACAATTCCTCGGATCTGGCGCGGTCGATTCTCGAGGCAAACAGTTTCGCGTTTCGGGACATCCACGATCGGCTCAAAGCGCTCGGCTTGGCGAATTCGGTTCGTGTTGTCGGCGGAGGTTCGCGGAGCGCGCTGTGGCTCACGATCAAGGCAACCCTGTGCGACACGCCCGTCAGCCGGGTAACGACGCAGGAGACAAGTGCGGCCGGAGGTGCGTTGCTCGCCGCCGTCGCCGCGGGAACGTTCGCCAGTCTCGAGGAGGGCGTCGACGCGGTGGTCGAAGTCGATCTGGCGCCCATCAACCCTGATCCAGCTGGTGCGCAGGCATACGAAGATGCCTATCAGGACTATCGCCTCCTGTTCGATGCGCTCGAGTCGGTCGATCGCCAGGAGCCGAGCCATGTCGCTTGAGTCGGATCTGGAACGGTATCGACTGAACCCCACTGTCGGGATCGAGCGAATCGACATCGGCACGGGAGCCCTGTCCGCGGTCAGGAAGATCATTCAGGGTCTGTCGGTTCACGGTCGGATCGCGCTGCTGGTCGACGCGGTTGAATACCGCGCTGCCGGCGGTGCACTCGTGAAGTCCCAGGTGGAGGAGCTGCTCGGCGAGCTGGGGGTCGTCACGCGAGTGCAACTGGATGGCGACGTTCACGCGGACGAGCACACGGTGGCCACGGCTACGGAGGCGTGCCGGAGCGCCGATGTTGTTGTGACGGTTGGCTCAGGGACCCTCTGCGACATCGGAAAAGTCGCTGCAGCGGGTCGCCCGCATGTCGTGGTTCAGACCGCCGCATCGGTCAATGGGTTCGCCGACGACCAGTCGGTTCTACTGATCAACGGAGTCAAGCGCACCACTCACTCGGGCTGGCCGACCGCGCTCGTGGTTGATACCGGCGTTCTCGAGGGCGCGCCGCCCCTGCTAAACCGGTCCGGGCTGGGCGACATGATCTCGATGTTCACCGCGCCGGCGGACTGGTACCTGGCTTCGCTGGTTGGCCTGGACCGCGGCTGGAACGTCGAGGCAGCGCGCATGACTCGACGCTACGGAGGGCGCCTCCGGCAAATCGCGCGTGGGGTCGGTTCGTCAGACCCTGATGCGCTCGCGACGCTGGCTGAATTTCTGACTCTCAGCGGAATCTCGATGGGCATCGCGGGTCAGACCTCACCCTCATCCGGGATGGAACACACGGTAAGCCACCTGCTCGATATGGCGAACAACTCCCGCCACACGGCGAATGCGCACCACGGGGCACAGGTGGGTGTGGCAACCGTTGTCGTCGCCATCCTCTGGAAGCGAATACGCCAGAAGCTCGCCGACGGCAGGCTTGAGCCCGTGTTGCTGCCCAGCGCGCTCGATGCCGAGGTGACGGTTCGCTCGGCGTTCGATTGGATGGATCCCGACGGGGCCACCGCTACCGAGTGCTGGACGGACTACTCGCAAAAACTTGAACACCTGCGCGCCGTTGACGCACCGGAGCTCGTCGCTGCGGCGATGACGCACTGGTCGAGTCACGAGACGGCGCTTGACGATCTTCTCGAGAGCCCAGAGAACATTGTGACCGCGTTGCGAGACGCGGGTGCGCCGACCCGATTTAGCGAGCTGGAGAATCCTTCCGAGCCGGATGACGTGGTGTGGGCGCTGACGAACTGCCATCTCATGCGCAACCGATTCACGATCGCCGACCTCGCCTATCTCAGCGGAAATTGGACACCGGAGCTTGTCGCCGGCGCCCTTTCGGAGGCCGCCGAGTTGGGTGCCGGGCTTTAGCAACTACCGCTAAGCGGCGGCGGAGGCAGCAGTTGAAATACAACACACCCCGATCATTGACAGACGTCTGACGTCCGGCATAGCATTCATTCGATCCCGATGGGGCGACTTACAAAGGAGAGCAGCGTAGCTCATGGCAAAGACTGAAAGTTCGACCACGAAATCCCCCGGCTCGGCACCCGGACTTCGACGAAATTCCGTCGGTCTCGGCGGCACGGTCATCATGTCCGCAGCCATCATGGGGCCGGCTGTGTCAACGTTCTTCAACCCACAGTTCTCGACTCCGTTCTCCGGATTCGCGACCCCGTTTGTCTATCTGGCCACACTGGTCGTCACGCTCATTGTGGCCAACGGCATCATGGAGATGGCGAGAGTCGCGCCGAGCGCGGGATCCTTCTACACGTACATCACTCGGGCTCTCGGCCCGAAGGCGGGCTTCGCGACGGGTGGCCTTATGTTCGTCGCATATGCGCTTCTCGGCCCGATCGAGATCGGCCTGATCGGTGCGTATCTACAGGTCACGCTGAAGCAGCAGCTCGGCGTCGACATCCCGTGGATCTGGATCGGGCTTGTTCCGTGGATCCTCATGGTGATCCTGGCCTTCGAGGGCATCCGCGGAAGTATCCGGGTCGCGACGATCCTGTTCTGCGCCGAGGTTGTCGTCGTGGTCGCCATCTCGATCATCGTCATCGCCAACAACCCGAGCCACATCACGGCCGCGTCGCTCTCGCCGACAGCATCGTCACACGGCGTCGGAGGGTTGGTGACAGGGTTCGTCTTCGCCGCACTGAGCTTCGTCGGATTCGAGGGCGCGACCGCGCTCGGTGCCGAGGCTAAGCGTCCCAGCCGCACCATTCCGATGGGCATCCTGCTTTCCACACTGCTCGTCGGCGCGATCTATCTGCTCGGCACGTGGGCGCTCTCGGTCGGACTCGGTGAAAAGGGCATGAACAAGCTCATCGGTAGCGATACCCCCTGGAACACCTTCGTCGCAACGTACGCACCGTGGCTGCAGTGGTTCCTGATCATCGCGGCTGTCTCCAGCATGTTCGCCGTCATGATCAACTCGAACAACGGCATCGTGCGCATCGTCAACACGATGGGTCGCGAGGGTCTGCTTCCGAAGGCGCTCGGGCACATCAACGAGAAGCGTCGTACGCCTACCGTGGCGGTTATCTGGGAGGGAATATTCGTCGTCGTGGCAGCCGTCATCGTTGGCATCTTCTCTGGCGGACTTACCAACCCGATTGGTGGCAACAACGTCTACGGGTACCTCGGCTTTGCGCTCACCGTGGCGATCCTGCCGGTGTACGTGCTCGCAAACTGGGCGGTGATCGTCTACTTCCGCAAGCGGAGCGACTTCAACGTGTTCCGACACATGATCCTGCCGGTGATCGGTGGCCTGCTGATGCTTGCCCTACTAGTCGGCCAGATCATCGAGAACCAGGTCGCGCCGTTCAACTGGATCCCGATCGCGATTCTGGTCTGGCTGGTCATCGTGATCGTCGCAGCGGTCGTACTCGGCCGCACGCGCCCCCAGGCACTAGCGAAGGCTGGAGCCATCATGGCGACCGGCGAGGTCGAGGAATCGCTCGCAGCGCACGGAGCACCCGACGCGTAACTAACAACTAATGAGCGGCAGCCCGAACTGCCGCACCCATCACTCGGGCCTTCGCACCACCTACTCCGGTGCGAGGGCCCGAGTACTTTCTCTAGTTCGCCCACGATAGACAGGAGCACCAATGCGGCTTGAATCGAACACCTGTCAGGCGATGGTCCTGGCCGCCACTCAAAAAGCGGTGTCACTTGGTGCGTTTGTCTCGGTAGCCGTCGTCGACTCGGGTGGAAACCTGGTTGCATTCCTTCGGATGGATGGCGCTGAGATCGCGGGCCCGACCCTCGCGGTGGACAAGGCGTATACGGCGGTTGCCAACAAGATCAGCACCCAGGAGCTTTCGGTTCTTGCCGCTCCCGGCGGGCCCCTGTTTGGTCTGCACTCCAACGGCGGGGGTCGTTTCGTAATCTTCGGCGGCGGCATCCCGATCTTCGACAAGAGCGGTTTGGTGCTCGGCGCAATCGGAGTCAGCGGCGGTGCGGTCGATGAGGATGTCGCATGCGCCGAGGCCGGTCTGACCGAATGGATGCGGTCGAGCCAGGGATCGGTCTAACCGGCAGGTCGACCCAGCGACCCTTCAGTAGCTTCGTGAGCGCCATCGCCCCAGGAGGAGCACGGCAGCCCCGTAGAACACCGCGCCCACAATCGCGAACTCGAGGTTCAGGAACCACTGAAGGATCAGCACGGCCGGAACGAAGATGAGCACGGCAGCGAGCCCGACAATCCAGGCTGGCGGCGTTACACCGACCTCGCGGGGAGTCTCCCAACGTCCCACGAGAAATGACAGGCCGAAGAGTGCGGCGAGCACCAGCACGTACACCAGCGGGCGGGACAGCCACCAGGCGGCGGATGCCGCTTCGGGGCTCGCGCCGGGGATGAGCAACGCAGCCCCAACCAGGATGATGATCACCGGCAAGTGCCAGAGGTACACGGTCATCAGTCTCGAACCGACAAGGAAGACGACGCCCTTGGCGGCGCGGGTGCGCATCAGGGCGGACAGGGCCGGCTTCAGGAGTCGGAGCAGGCAGGCCTGAGCCAGTCCGAGTGCGATGAGCGGAACCGTGGGCGGATTGAGATCGGTCAGCATGTCGACCGAGTAGGGACCTACGGTGGTCATCGGAATGAGGGTCGCGTAGCAGGCCGCAGCGATGGCGATGAGCTGCCACCACTTTCGTCGGTCAAACCATCCGTCCGCGTACCAGAATCCGAACTGCTGGATCAGGAGCCAGACAAAGGCGAGATTTACGAGTCCGATGAGCACGTTGTCCGTGGAGTACCTCAGAACATCCACGAGAACCGCGCCGGCGAGCAGCACGAGGAGAGTGGTTTTCGGTGCGCGTTCGTGAAGTCCGGCCATGAACGGCACGAGTGCCTGACACAACGCGTACGCCGCGAGAAACCAGAGCGGGCTGCCGGCACCGCTTGCAACGCCGGCGAGTAGCTTCGGGTCGACGCCGATCAGTGTCGCCGCACCCAGGACGACGACGTAGAAGATGAACAGGGGCAGAGCGGGCTGGGCGAGCCGCAGCACTCGGGTTCGCACGAAGTCGCGAGCGTTACCGCCCCGACGTATCGTGCTGCGCCACGACGTGAGTCCGGCGAAGCCTCCGACCACGAAGAAGATCGGCATGATCTGACCGGCCCAGGTCGCCAACGGAAACCACGACAGGTGATCGAGGGGTCGCGAAATCGTGAGTGCACCACTGCGGTCGTGTCCGACGCCAACGAACATCAGATGGATGGCGACAACGAGGAGCACGCAGAAGACGCGCGTGAGGTCGAGAGTGAGGTCTCGTTTCGATAGGTCGACGCTGGCCTGGTTCTGAATTCGGGTCACGGGAGAAATCTAGGGCTCATCCGGCGAATCCGGCGTCATTCGCGGGGCTGATGCTTGGCCGGGGCGCCATCAGCTGCCTCCGGCCAAACAGTATGCTGAACGACACGTTTAGAGACCGAGAGGTCGTCCCAAAGGCGGAAGGGTCATCCTTGTGAGCACGACGCGCTTCAGGGAGGCGTACGGGCCGTACGCTCTGGTCGCTGGGGGTTCTGACGGATTGGGCGCCGCGTTTGCGGAAGCGATTGCACGTCGGGGGTTGAACGTGGTTCTCCTCGCGCGCCAGGAAGATCGCCTGAACGCGACGGCGGCCCGACTTAGGGAAGCGTATGGCGTCGACGTCGTTGCTGTGGCGACGGATGTGGCCGATTACGAAAGCGTGAAAGCACGGATCGGCGCCCTCGACGTTTCCATTGGCCTTCTTATTTACAATGCCGCGTACGCTCCAATTGGCCGATTCGAAGATACGGGTGCAGACGAACTGGCGCGCGCCGCCGACGTCAACGTACGAGCACCGCTGCTGCTCGCGAAGCTCCTCTCGGCGCCGATGATCGAACGAGGACGAGGAGGCATCGTGCTGATGTCATCACTTGCCGGGTCTCAAGGCAGCCCGAACATCGCGACGTACGCGGCAACCAAGTCGTTCAACGCCATCCTGGCCGAGGGACTCTGGGGTGAACTGAAGCCGCGCGGAGTCGATGTGCTCGCCTGTATGGCTGGCGCCATCCTCACGCCAGGCTACGAGCAGGCGGGGGGCGATAAACCTGCACCCGGAACGTTGGAAGCAAGACAGGTCGCCGAACGAACATTGAACGCCTTGGGAAAGGGTCCGATCTTCGTTCCGGGAGCCTTGAACAAGGTCGCCCGCTTCGTTCTCATGCGCCTGATCAGCAGACGCGCCGCAATCGCCATCATGTCCAAGAACACCGGAGGCCTGTCATGACGATCTTCTTAGGTTTGGTAACCCCACTGGTCGCCTATGCGGTGATCACTCTGCTTCACGTCGTCATCCCCGCGAGACGACGTACGGGTTACGTGAAGAGTGAGCGCACCGGCGAGGTACTGAAATACCGAACCAACGGGCGATTCGTCCTTGCGGCGAGCATCATCCTGTGGTTCGCGCTCGGGTACTTCCACCTCGTTCCGTACGTGTGGCTATACGAAAGCCGATGGTGGGGCCTGATCGGCGCTGTCGCGATCGGATTGGCCTTCACGCTCTACATCGTTCTTAGATATCCGTCGACTGGCAGGTCCTTCTTCGCCGACCTGTGGTTCGGCAGATCGAAGGATGTGCAATTCAGAGGCGGCTTCATTGATGCGAAGGTCTGGTTTTACCTCGTCGGCGCCGTCATGCTCCAGCTGAACGTGCTCTCGTTCGCGGCGTTTCACCTCGCGAATGTCAAGAGCATCAACCCCGGGTTCCTTCTCGGTTGTGCGATGTTGACGTGGTTCTGCTTCGAGTACCTGATCTTCGAAAGAGTCCACCTGTGGACCTACGATTTCATCGCCGAGCGCGTCGGCTTCAAGCTCGGTTTCGGCTGCCTCGCGTTCTACCCCTACTTCTATGCCGTCGCGCTATGGTTCACCGCCGACCTGCCGAATCCCCATCTCCCCGCGTGGTTGACGATCCTGTTCGGAGTTCTATTCCTCTGCGGTTGGGTGCTCACGCGCGGCGCGAACATGCAGAAGTATTTCTTCAAGACTGCGCCCGGTCGGAACTTCCTGTGGATAAAGCCCGAGGTGTTGAGCGACGGCAATCGCACCCTCCTTGTCAATGGCTTTTGGGGCGTCAGTCGTCACGTCAACTACCTCGGCGAGATCATTCAGGCGGTTGCCATCGCCCTTGCCTCGGGCTACTTCGGGGTGTGGGAGGTGTGGCTGTACCCGGTCTATTACGTCGCTCTCATGCTCAGCCGTCAAGCCGATGACAACAAGGTGTGCCGAGCAAAGTACGGCGAGCTGTGGGACGAATACACCAAGAAGGTGAAGTACAAGATCATTCCGCGCGTTTACTGAGCGCGGCGCCATGGAGCACGTGACTGAAGAGCGAGTGACGGGAATCGAACCCGCGCTATCAGCTTGGGAAGCTGAAGTTCTGCCATTGAACTACACTCGCGTGCCGCCTGATGCAACTCAATTATCGTAGCTGAACCCTGTGCGCCCCCGGCCGCACGGGGGCACGACGATCGTTAGACCGGTAGTCTCGTGGCCATGCTTCTGAGTGACCGCGACATCAGGGAACAGCTCGAATCCGGCCGCGTCGGCCTCGATCCGCTCGACCTGGGGATGATCCAACCGTCCAGTATCGACGTTCGACTCGACAAGTACTTCCGGTTGTTCGATAACCACAAGTACCCTTTCATCGACCCGCGCGAAGACCAGCCGGAACTCACGCGACTAGTCGAGATCGGGGATGGCGAGCCATTCATCCTGCACCCCGGCGAGTTCGTGCTGGGGTCAACCTACGAACTGGTGACGCTGCCCGACGACATCGCGGCACGACTGGAGGGCAAGAGCTCATTGGGGCGCCTCGGCCTGCTCACCCACTCCACCGCAGGCTTCGTCGATCCCGGCTTCTCGGGGCACGTGACGCTCGAGCTCAGCAACGTCGCGACGCTGCCGATCAAGCTCTGGCCTGGGATGAAGATCGGACAGCTCTGCTTCATCAAGCTCAGCTCGCCAGCCGAGAAGCCGTACGGATCAACCGAGTACAGCTCGCGGTATCAGGGTCAGCGCGGCCCGACGGCGTCACGGTCACACCTGAACTTTCACCTGACGCCCATCCCGGAGACCGACGGACGGCTGAAGGACGACCCGCTGAGCTAGGGGGTCTCGATACGTCGCTGCGCGACTACTCGACCACCGGGGGCGCTGCGCGACTACTCGGGCACCGGAGTTAGTTGCTCGAGCTGCCAGACGAGCCACGGGCTGAAGGCGTAAGGCGCAGCGCTCGCCGCCGCGGTGAGTGCGGCGGGATCGACCCACTCCCACTCCGACACTTCGGCGGGGTTGGCCTTCACCGCGTCGGTCGAGACCGCCCGATAGACCGGGCAGATCTCGTTCTCGACGATTCCGGATGCGTCGATCGCCCGGTATCGGAAGTCGGGCAGCACGAGTTCGATTGCGCTCACGGTGATGCCGAGCTCCTGGGAAGCGCGACGAGCGATCGCCTGCTCCTGGGTTTCGCCGGGCGAAGGATGTCCGCAAAACGAGTTGGTCCAGACCCCGGCCCAGGTGGCTTTGGAGAGCGCCCGGCGCGTCACGAGCACCCGCCCCGTTGCGTCAAACACGTGACAGGAGAAGGCGAGGTGGAGCGGCGTCTCGGCGGTGTGAACAGTCGCCTTGTCCGCGGCGCCAACGACATTTCCGTCGCTGTCAAGGAGTACGACCTGCTCGTGATGTTCAGCCATGGTCGCGATAGTCTGCCTAAATGGACGGTTCTGGCCTGCTCGGGGTGAACGAAGTGAGGCAGGCGCAGGTCGACGGAGTCCTCGACCGCTTCTTCAGCCTAGCCAAGAACCGCGCCGCAGCCTTCGGGCCGGAGTATGTGCGGCTGTGGGAGGAGCTCCAGGCGAGCGCCGCTGGCGGCAAAAGGTTCCGCCCGCGCATGGTGTTCTCTGCGTACCAGTCTCTTGGCGGCACCGACCTGGAGGCAGCCGCCTATATCGGCGCAGCGTTCGAGCTGCTGCATACCGCACTTATCGTTCATGACGACGTGATCGACCACGACTTCGTACGCCGCGGCATACCAAACGTCTCTGGTGTCTACCGTGACCAGGCTCTCGCAAATGGGGCTACCGAGAAGGCCGCCGAGCACCGGGGCATCTCGGCAGCAGTTATCGCAGGCGATCTCGCCCTGTTCAACGCGTACCGCCTCATCGACCGCAGCGGCGTCGCAGATATAACTCGCGACCGTCTCGTGGAGGTGATGGATGACGCCCTCTTTGCGAGCGCGGCCGGCGAGCTGATCGACGTCGACTTCTCGCACCTCACAGACATGCCGCGCGTCGACGACATCCTCACCATGGAGCGGCTCAAAACCGCGGTCTATTCGTTCGAGTGTCCGCTGCAGGCTGGTGCAATTCTGGCGGGAGCGCCCGAGCAGATTATTGCAACCCTCGCCGACTTCGGTCGCGAGATCGGTGTCGCCTACCAAATAGTGGACGACCTCCTCGGTGTCTTCGGGCAGGAGTCGGAGACCGGCAAGACCACCATTGGCGATCTGCGGGAGGGCAAACGCACGGTGCTCATCTCGTACGCGACGACGACACAGGAGTGGGCGGAAATCGAGCCACTCATTGGCAAACGTGACCTCACCGAAAGCGAAGCCGATCGAGTTCGCGAACTGCTGATCGATACCGGAGCGCGGGCGTTCGCCGAAGGCCTCGCCCGCTACTACGCGAACCGTGCCTTGTCTCGACTGGCCGAGGCGCACGTGCCTGCCACGCTTCGCGATGAATTGATTCCGATCGCCGATGCTGTTCTGGGTCGGGTGAAATGAAGGCCGGTTCCGGCCCGCGGGCCAGGTTGTACGACCGCGTAGCGGAAGAGACGGCAAGTGTCGTCATCCATCGCTATTCGACGTCGTTTGGGATGGCGGCCCGCCTTCTAGAACCGAGGTCGCGGCAGCACATCGAGAACATCTATGCGCTCGTTCGGCTGGCCGATGAGATCGTCGATGGGGAGGTCGCCGCCGCTGGACTGGGCACCGTGGATGCCGCGCGCATCTTGAACGAACTCGAGACCGAGACCGAGTTCGCGATGGATCGCGGCTACAGCTCGAATCTCATCGTCCACGCGTTTGCCCTGACAGCCAGAGAGACGGGCTTCAACCGCAGCCTGACGGAGCCGTTCTTTGACTCCATGCGCTCCGACCTCAGCGAGACCGAGCACGATCAGGAGAGCTTCGATCGGTACGTCTACGGATCGGCAGAGGTAGTTGGGTTGATGTGCCTGTGCGCGTTCCTGCAGGGCACCGAGCGCTCGCGGGCCGAGACCGAGGAACTTGAAACCGGCGCGCGTGCACTCGGCGCGGCATTCCAGAAGGTGAACTTTCTGCGTGACCTCTCGGCCGACTTTCGTGATCTGGGACGAAGCTACTTTCCCGGCGTGAAAGTCGACTCCTTCACGGAGGTCGACAAGAATCGCCTGCTCGACGATATCGACGCCGACCTGCGGACCTCGGCCGCCGTGATTCCGCGGCTGCCCGCCGGATCGCGCCGCGCGGTCGCTCTCGCCCAGGGTCTGTTTAGTGATCTTGCTGCTCGACTGCGGTCGACCCCGGCCGAGCGCCTCGTGACGACGCGGGTGCGTGTCCCCAATCCAACGAAGCTGCGCATCGCGACCGGTGCCGCACTCGGCAGGAGGCCCCGCGCATGAGCACGGTCGTGATTATTGGTGGTGGCATCGGCGGCCTGGCGTCGGCAGCCCTCCTCGCGCGAAGCGGACACTCGGTCACGCTGCTCGAGGCGCACGACACCCTGGGCGGACGCGCGGGCAGCTGGCAGAAGGACGGCTTCCGCTTCGACACCGGGCCGTCCTGGTACCTCATGCCCGAGGTGTTCGATCACTTCTATCGGCTCCTCGGCACCTCGGCGGATGAACAGCTCGAACTGGTCACCCTCGATCCCGGCTACCGGGTGTACTTCGAGGGCCAAAAGGAGCCGATGGACATCTCGGCCAGCCGCGACGAAAACCTCGCGCTGTTTGAGCGCACTCAGCGCAAGGCCGGGCGCAGGCTTGAGAAGTATCTTGACTCCGCGGGTTTCACCTATGACCTGGCCAAGCGCTACTTCCTGTACACGTCGTTCGCGAAGCTCGGTCCCCTACTCAATCCCGAGGTTCTGCGCCACCTTCCGCGATTGACCACGTTGTTGCTTCGCCCACTGTCATCGCTCGCAGCGAGTACCGTTCGGGACGACCGCCTGCGCAAGATCCTTGGCTACCCGGCGGTGTTCCTCGGGGCGTCGCCGTTCAAGGCTCCGAGCATGTACCACCTGATGAGCCACCTCGACCTGGCCGACGGCGTGCTTTATCCGATCGGTGGATTCGCACGGGTGATCGAGAGCATCGCCGATCTCGCCGTCGCCGAGGGCGTCACGATCATCCGATCGGCCCGAGTCACAAGGATCGTCGTAGAGAACGGCGCGGCGACCGGGGTCGAATACAGGGATTCCCGAAAGCACCGCCACACCCTCTCGGCTGACATTGTGGTGTCCGCGGCTGACCTGCACCACACCGAAACCGAACTTCTCGAACCCGAGCAGCAGACGTATCCGCAGACCTATTGGGACAAGGCGACTCCGGGCCCGAGCGCGGTGCTGCTCTACCTCGGAGTTCGCGGCGAACTGCCCGAACTCGAGCACCACACGCTGCTCTTCGCTAAGGACTGGCGCAGCGGATTCGACGCCATCTTCGACGCAGACTCACACGTGCCAGACCCTGCATCGCTGTATGTCTGCAAGCCAAGCGGCCTCGATACGGACGTGGCGCCGGATGATCACGAGAACTTGTTCGTCCTGGTTCCGGTTCCGGCCGACGTCAGCCTCGGTAAGGGTGGGATTGGCGGAAAGGGTGACAAAGCGGTGGAGGCAGTTGCCGACGCGGTGATTGAGCAGATCAGCACCTGGGCTGGCATCCCGGATCTCGCGTCTCGCATCACGGTGCGACGCACCGTGGGCCCGGCCGATTTCGCCACCGAGTTGAACTCGTGGCGAGGAACCGCGCTGGGCCCGGCGCACATCCTGAAGCAGAGCGCGCTGTTCCGTTCGGGCAACGTGAGCAAGAAGGTAAAGGGACTGTATTTCGTCGGTGGCTCGACAATCCCTGGCGTCGGTCTGCCGATGTGCCTGATCAGCGCCGAGGTGCTGCTCAAGCGAATCGCGGGCGATGGTTCAACGACGCCGCTAGCGGAACCTCTCGAGCGCCCCGCGAGCGCGTGATGAGTCTTCTCTACCTCGGCGCCCTGCTCGTCGCGCTCGCCGGAATGGTGATCCTAGATCGACGGTTCGGGCTCTTCTTTTGGCGCAGCGCCGCCCGCGCAGCCATCGTTCTGGCGGGGGGGCTGCTGTTCTTTCTGATCTGGGATCTGCAGGGCATTCGCTTCGGCATCTTCTTTCGCGGCGAGACAGCCTTCATGACCGGTTGGCAGTGGGCGCCGAACCTGCCGCTTGAAGAGCCGTTCTTTCTGCTGCTGCTCTGCTACCTCGCGATGAATCTCTACGGATTGGCTACTAGGTCCTTGAGCTCGTCGAAGGGCCCGAGCTCATGACCTACTGGGCGCTGAACTCGATCTTCCTGTCCGTTGTTTTGGTCGTTGGGATCGTGGCTCTGCTGTCGCGTCGCGCTCCACACTGGCTCGCGGTGTCGATCGCCTTGGGCATCCTTCTCGTGTTCACCGCGATCTTCGACAATGTCCTCATCGGTCTCGGTTTCGTCGGCTACAGCCGCGCCCTCATCAGCGGTGTCTTCGTTGGCCGCGCACCACTCGAAGACTTCGCCTACACGGTCGCCGCCGCCGTGCTACTCCCCAGTGTCTGGACGCTGCTCTCCCGAAGGCGCGACCGTGCTTAGGGCGCTGTTCGTCTCATCCCGACCCCTGAGCTGGGTCAACACCGCCTTTCCCTTCGCCGCCGCGTACCTGATCACGCACGGGTCGATCGATGTCATATTCGTGGTCGGCACGATCTACTTCCTGATTCCGTACAACCTGGCGATGTACGGCATCAACGACGTGTTCGACTACGAGTCCGATCTGCGCAACCCGCGCAAGGGCGGCGTTGAGGGCGCGCTTCTTGACCGTGGGTTGCACCGGGCGACCCTGATCGCGGCGCTGGTCACGAATGTGCCTTTTCTGGTCTTCCTTGTTCTTGTCGGTTCTCCGCTGTCCTGGCTGGTACTTGCAATCAGCGTCTTCGCGGTCGTCGCGTACTCCGCGCCCGGCCTGCGATTCAAGGAGCGTCCGTTCCTCGATTCCTTGACCTCGAGCACGCACTTCGTCTCGCCCGCCGTCTACGGGCTGGTTCTCGCCGGCGCGCTGTTTACGCCGCGGCTGTGGTTACTCCTGACCGCCTTCTTTCTCTGGGGCATCGCGTCGCACGCATTCGGCGCGGTGCAGGATGTCGTCGCGGACCGCGAGGGTGGTATCGCTTCGGTGGCCACCGTGATTGGTGCGAAGGCCACGGTGCGACTGTCGGTGCTGACCTACCTCGCCGCGGGCATCCTGCTGCTGTTCACGAGCTGGCCAGGTCCCCTCGCCGCGATTCTCGCCCTTCCGTATGCGATCAGTTGCGCACCGTATTGGAACGTGTCGGATGCGGCTGCCGCCACGGCAAATCGAGCGTGGAGACGTTTCCTCGCGCTCAACTTCGTCACTGGCTTTCTCGTCACTCTGCTTCTGATCTGGTACGTGCTGGTTCGCTAGCGAAGTCGGTGATCGCGCGCAGCACCGCCGGGTCTGAGAGCACGCGGGTGTGACCGAGGCCACTCGTGTACAGCTCGCTGATTGGTCCGAGATGGGCTGCAGCGATCTTCTCGGCCTGCGAGAAATCGACGGCCCGGTCATCCCGGTCATGGACTATCAGCAGCGGGGTCTGGTCGGTCGGGTCCAGCTCCGACACAAAGCGTCGCCAGATTCCGGGGTCTCCATCGAAGACACCTCGTTCGATCTTCCTGCGTAGGAGGGTATCGACCCGCGATGGCAGCTCGAGAGCTCGGGCAAAGGTGCCGTAGGTGTAGTTCATGTCGGCCGTGCCCGCGATCGACACCATTCGCTTCGCGCGGACGCCCTCCCGCACGGCGACGAAGATTCCCATCACGCCAAAGGAGTGACCGACCAAAAGGTCCAAGCCATTCGTCTCTGCAGCGACAAGCCGAATCACCGCGAGATAGTCGCGCAGATCGGTGCGGTCACCGGGCGAGTCCCCGTTTCCCGGGGCGTCGAACGCGACGATAGTTCGCTCCGGCGACTCGAGAGCTTCGACGAGCGCCGCGAATTGCGATGCTCGCCCACGCCAGCCGTGCACCAGCAGGACTGTCTCGGGGCCGTGACCCCAGCGATAGATCACGGTGTGCCGCTCGCCAATCATCGTCGTCTCGCGCCGGGCGCGGTTGTTCACGGCGACCGCGTCGGGCCTCACAGCCATCGGCGTGCCGAGGTTCCAGAACATCCGGTAGGCGAGAAAGGCCATTGACCGCGGAGAAGCTGTTCCGATGACGCGAACAAAGACGCGGAACCACTTGGGTAACGGCTTCATGATTGGCCTTTCGGTTTGAGGCAGGATCAGTTAAAATAAACACGAACGGTCGTACACTAATTAACACGATCGAAGAAAGCAAGGAATTCGCGGATGACGGTGATCGACGGACGACGAGCCCGTGGTGCGCGGTCTCGCGGCGCGATCATGCATCTTGCCGTGAACTCGGCCTCGGTCAATGGCCTCAACGGTCTGTCGATCGGTGGCCTCGCCGCCGACTCCGAACTCAGCAAGAGCGGTGTCGTTGCCCTGTTTGGCACCAAGGAAGAGTTGCAACTTGCGACGATCGCCGCCGCCCGAGAGATCTTCCTGGCGCAGGTGGTCGAGCCGACCCTTGCGGTGCCGGGTGGGGTCGAGCGACTCGAGACATTGCTCGCAACGTGGCTGGACTACAGCCGCACCCGGGTCTTCGCGGGGGGATGCTTCTTCGCCGCCGCGATCGCGGAGGTCGGGTCCAAGCCCGGTCCGGTACGGGACGCCGTGGCGCTCGCCGTCGATGACTGGTACGAATTCGTGAGTCGTACCGTGGCGCGAGCCCAGGTGAAGGGCGAGCTCGATGGCGCAATCAACCCGGATGAGCTGGGCTTCGCGCTGACGTCTTACCTCGAGACGGCGAACTCGCGTTCGCTCATTAGCGGGAGCAGCAAACCTTACGAACTCGCCGCGGCTGCGGCACGCACCCTATTGAACAGTGTCCGCTACTAAACAGTGCTCGCCCCTAGGCGTCGTCTCGCCAACCCAGGTTGAGCGCCATCTGCTCGAGCGTGTTCACGGTCGTCAGGTAATCCCCCTCGGCAACGCCGGCAGACATCACCGTTCGCTGCTCTGCGACCACGTTGGTAAGACGGTCGAGGGCACCGTGGCCGCGCTCGGTTAGCTCATAGCCGGTGGGCGTCGCATCCACCCACGCACTGTCGATGAGCTCGGTCAGATGATCGAGGGTGGTTTCGCCGCCGGCGACGAGAAACGGTGCCACCGCGGCATCCAGCATTTCGACCGAGGCCTGTCCGCGCGCGAGTACGTTCAGAAGCTGCCACTGCATGCGAGTCACGCCGTGCTCGTCAAGAGTGCGAGCGAACTGCTCGTCGATGAGACCGTCGACGAGCCTTAGCCAATATCCGATCGGGCGTTGATCAGCCATAGCGTCAGGCTAATACTCGAAGGCCAGCTCCGGCGGATATTCGCCTCGCGACGTGAGCGCGGCGACAGCGTCCTGCAGGTGGGACAGAGTGAGGCCGAGGATTCCAGGGCCGAAGCTCACGCGCGAAACCCCAAGTTCGGCCAGCCGCTTCAGGGGCACGGATGTTGCCCCCGAGATCACCGAAACCTTGCCCTCGATCGCGGCAAGCGCGCGTGTGACCTGGTCCTCGGTTCCGAGCCCGAGTACGAAGATGCAGTCGGCGCCGGCTCCGAGGTAGGCGTTCGCCCTAGCAACCATGTCGTCCCAGTCCGAACCGCGCACCAGAGCGTCGACCCTCGCGTTGATCACGATGGGCACAGCGCTCGCGTTGCCTGCGCTGCGCGCCGCCACAACGCGTTCTGCCGCAGAGTCGAGAGGGAAGAGGCTCGATCCATCCGCGCTGTCCTCGAGGTTGAGACCGACGGCGCCTGTTTCGATCAGACGACGAACGTTCGCCTCTACGCCCGATGGGTCGCGTGCGTATCCCTTCTCGAAGTCGATGGTGACCGGAAGGTCGACAGCCCCGACGATCTCGGAAGCCGCGGTGAGCGCTTGATCGACGGTCATTCCCTCGCCGTCCAAAACGCCGTGCGCGTATGACACGGAGTGGCTGGCGCTCGCGATCGCTTTCACTCCGGGAACGCCCGCGACGATGCGGGCGGTCACTGCGTCCCACACATTGGTCAGGATGAGAGGATCGCCGGGCACGTGGAGCGAGCGCAGTAATTCAGCTTTGTCTGCTTGCGTTGTCATGAACGTAAGCGTCGCAGCCCGGCACTGCCAGTGCCAGCTACTTTCGGACATTACCGCGCCAACATCGTGGCGGGCGCTACTTCAGTGCAGTCGCGTTCTCCTTGATCGGGATGAGCAGAACGAGACCGACGGCCAGCACGATCACGATGCCGATGATGCCGTAGATGCTCTTGCCGAAGAGGGTCACGAAGAGCGTGAACAGGAGCGGCGCGAGCACCGTCGCGGCGCGCCCGGTGGTCTGGTACAGGCCGAACACCTCGCCCTCGTGACCGGCGGGGATGACTCGCGCAAGGAAGCTCCGGCTGGCCGACTGTGCCGGGCCAACGAAGACACACATGAGCAGGCCGAAGATCCAGAAGATAGTCGTACCACCCGAGTGCAGGATGAACACCGCCAGACCGGCGATGATCGTGCCCGCGATCGAGCCAACCATGACTCGCTTGGGACCGATGACGTCGTCGAGCCGGCCGATGAGCACGGTGGATACACCCGCGACCACGTTCGCCGCGATCGCGAAGACGATGACGTCGCCCGCCGAGAAGCCGAACGAGACTCTCGCCAGAACTCCGCCGTAGGTGAAGACACCAGTCAGGCCATCTCGGAAGATCGCGCTGGCGATCAGAAATCCGACCGTCGCGCGACTGACAGTCCACAGACCGCCGATCGTGCGGAACAGTTCACGATATGAGCTGATTATCCCTGTGAAGAACTGACCGATGTTCTTGCGCGGACCGCGGGCCACGGTGATTGCGGGTTCAGGCACCGCGAGGAAGATTGGGATCGAGAATCCGAGCATCCACACGGCAGCAAGCACCATGGATACCCGCACCGACAAGCCATCCTTATCGGTGACCCCGAACAGTCCGACGTCGGGGTGGATGAAACCGAAGTAGAGGATGAGAAGCAGCACAATGCCACCGAAGTAACCCATCGACCAACCGAACCCGCTTACGCGGCCTACGGTACGAGCCGACGACACCTGCGAGAGCATGGCGTTGTAGTTCACGGTCGCAAGCTCAAAGAACAGCGTTCCAACGGCCAGCAGCACCAGGCCGAGCAAAAGGAACGCGTGGTCCGGCTTCACGAAGAACGTGCCGGCGATGCAGAGCACCACGATGGCGGTGTCGACGCCCAGCAGGAGTTTGCGGCGTCCCGTGCCATCGGAACGTTGCCCCGTGACGGGAGCAACGAGCGCGACCAGGATGCCGCCAATGATTCCGGTGACCCCGAGGGCCGCGGTTGTCTTGTCGGGGTTACCGAAGCCCGTCGACGTCAGGTAGACACTGAACACGAACGTCGTCA
>JADGOT010000310.1 GCA_017882805.1 Glaciihabitans sp.
CGGCTGTCAGGCCCTCATCACAACGACGAGCATCGAACGCGACGTTGAGGCCGACCTCAACACGGTTGGCCCGAAAGAGCCCATCGTCCCGGTGAGCGATGCGGCGCTCCCTGATGACATCGAGGCCGAGATTGGACTCGCCGATGCGTCGACTCACGCGCTGTTGCAGGCCGTTGCCACGGACCCCCGTGCACGTGGTTTCGTAGTCGGAGAGGAAACCGATGACGGAGGGTTGATCGAAATCGCGTGGCCTGACTCGAAAGTTGCGGTACTCATCGACGGTCAGGTTGCACCTGACGGATGGACGGCCCGCCCGGCTACCGATTGGGACGCCACAACCCTCCTCGACGCCCTAACGAAGGGACGAGACTGATGGCGCAGATTGCGCTCGCGAAGACGTTCATGTACGACCTCGTAAAGCTCGACCGCGGCCTGCAGCGCAAAGTGCAGGAGATGATCGGACGCTTACAGCGCGATCACACCGCGAAGGGTCTAAATCTCGAGCGCTACAACGGCGCCGAAGACCCCCGTTCGAGAACCGCACGGGTCGACATCCACACGAGAGCGATCCTCGCTGCGTCCGGGAGCGACACCTACATCCTCGTGAAGGTGCTGCCGCACGATCAGGCAGACCGATGGATGGAGAGCAACAAGTTCAACGTCAACCAGCTCACGGGCGCCCTCGAGGTCATCGACGTCACAGCGGTTCAAAACGTGCCCGCGGCGACGACGATTCCATCTGAACGGGCTGCCCGCCCGCTCGACGATGTGCCCGACAAGGCGTTCATGCAGCTTGGGATCACCGACCAGCGTGTCATCGCTGTAGCCCGGAGGATGATGACCGCGGAAGAAGTAGAACTGCTCGCGAGCGCGCTACCCGACGACCAGGCGGAGGCCCTGACAGGCCTCGCCATCGGCATGAGCGTCGACGAGATCTATACCGGCATGGTCGCGCGGCTCGATGAGCCCACCAAACCGGTTGCGCCAGACGCCGACGACCTGGCCGCTGCGGTCAAGCGTCCGGCGTCGCGAAGCGCGTTCATGGTTCTCGACGACGAGGACGCGCTCGTCGACGTTCTCACGCGTGATTTCGAGGCGTGGCATGTCTTCCTTCACCCCAGCCAGCGCGCAGTTGTCGAAAGGCAGTTCAACGGGCCAGCACGCGTAACGGGTGGCGCCGGAACGGGCAAGACAGTCGCGCTGCTCCACCGTGCGCGCCAGCTAGCGGAAGCAGCCGGAGCCAACGGCCCTCGAGTTCTCGTCACGACGTTCACCACCAACCTGCGGGAGACGCTCGTTGAAAGCTTGCGTGCCCTCGGCGGCCCAGAACTGCTGGAGCGTATTCATGTGACGACAGTTGACGCGCTTGCGCGCCGGACGGTCGCTGACGCCGAGCAGGTCGGGAACGTCCGTGTATTGGTTGACCGCGATGTCGACGATCTCTGGCAAGACGTCATCGACGAGGAGGGCTTTCCCTTTTCGAAGGAGTTCCTCTCGCAGGAGTGGGAGCAGGTGATTCTCGCGCGAAACATTAAGACGCGGGACGAATACTTCGCGGCGCCGCGCCCCGGGCGCGGCATACGCCTACCCCGGCGCGATCGTGCCGAAGTGTGGCGGGCGGTCGAGGCATTCGAGGCAGCGCTCCAGCGGTCCGGCAAGCGGACCTTCCTGCAACTTGCCGCCGCCGCCGCAGGCTATCTCGATGCCGCCGTCGTCAAGCCTTACGACCACGTACTCGTCGACGAGGCCCAGGATCTGCACCCAGCCCAGTGGCGTCTGTTGCGCGCGGCGGTCGCTCCTGGCAAGAACGATCTCTTCATCGCAGGCGACGCCCACCAGCGCATCTACGACCATCGCGTCTCGTTGAGTGGCTTGGGCATCGAGACTCGCGGTCGGTCGACGCGATTGCGCGTGAACTACAGAACCACCCACGAGATCCTCCGGTGGTCGCTGGAGCTGCTTGCAGGCCAGACGTTCGACGATCTCGACGACGGCGTGGACTCACTCGAGGGGTACCGGTCGGTCACCCGCGGCGGAGGGCCCGTCGTCAGCGGCCACGCGACCCGCCGCGAAGAGCTCGATGCCTTGGTCGAGCAGGTTCGGGCCTGGCAGGCCGGCGGGATCAACCTCGACGAGATCGGGATCTGCGCGCGCACCAAGCAGACCGCCGAAGTCGCCGAGCAGCATTTGCGCCAGAGCGGCCTCTTACCGGCCGACCCCCATGGTGTGATCCGCGGCCCGCACATCGGAACGATGCACGGGATGAAAGGCTTGGAGTTCCGTGGCGTGGCGATGCTCGACGTCGGGGCAACGTCCGTTCCACCGCCCGTCGCCGTTGCCGATCCAAGTGAGGATCCCGTGCGTTACGCGCACGACCTGCAACGCGAACGGTGTCTGCTGTACGTGGCGGCGACGCGGGCCCGCGAAGCTCTGGCGGTGTCCTGGACGGGGAAGCCGTCTGCGTTGTTGGTGAGCGGGAGCACAGGCGATGCCGGTGCCGCTTGACCGGAGTGGGAGTGTCGCCCGAGGGACCCTGGGCCGGATCGGCTGCGCCGGTGAGCGTACTGTGGGTCAAGCGCCAGCGATTCGACCCGCATAGGAAGTCACAGAAGTTCACAAGATCCTGTGAACTTCTGTACGCGGCAAATGCCGTCCGTGCCCGCGGTCAAGACTGGCACTGAAGCAGTCTCACCCGCTCGAGCGAGAGATCTCGAGCGCCGTCAAGCCGCTCGCGTAGCCCGGGCGGTTGGGCTGGCAGCGCTAGCGCCGACAGCACCCCGTGGTGGATGTCGCCCTCCACGGCGAAGAACAGGTGGTCGCGGCCAGCGTAGTACCAGTGCTCGGGCGGCGTGCCCATCGCTCCGATCCGGCCGGTCATCGTCTCGTCTGCCTCCCAAGCGCAGCCGAGCGTGGCGTGGGCGTCCGGGCACACGAACACAACCGCCGGGCGGGTGCCCTGGGCTCGGTAGCGTGGGTGGGCGAGGCTCCAGCCGCATAGGAATGCGTCGTAGGCGAGAAACTTCTCGCGGTTGTAGGAGGGGCGGGCGGTGAGGTCGACCTCGACCAGCAGGTCGAACGTGAGCTTCTTCGGTTCGACCCGGAGTTCGAGCGACAGGTCGGGTTTGATCTCGGTGAACGACTTCAGCTCGAGGTCGATGATCGACTGCCCGTCGGGGACGTTGATCTCGTTGAGCGTGATC
>JADGOT010000311.1 GCA_017882805.1 Glaciihabitans sp.
CATCACGAACGCGACCATCAGTGAGGCACGTCGCAGTCGCGCTCCCGCTCGATTTTCTCGCACCAGTCGTGTGAACATAAACACTCCCTTTCGATGATGGATCGCCGCTCGCACCGCATCCCACGCGCCCACTGTAGAACGTCAATTTATTGAATAAAAGTCGGCAATTTGGGGGACACTGACTAGGAGAAGAACCAATTCTTGGCATCCATTCGTGCAGCAGACCCGAATGGCGTTCGCCGACGGGCGCGAATCGACGCTGTGCGTGTGGGGGCGAATTGGACGACGTAGGCATCAAGAACACGGGCCTTAGGCGGCCCGGTTCTAGCGAACTGACGCTTTTGGTGGGTGCGGAACTACGCGTGGCGGATTTCGCACGGCTCCACACTTTCGCTCGGAGCCCCGTTATATTTGTGCCCCTGGAGGGACTCGAACCCCCAACCGTTTCCTTAGGACGGAACTGCTCTTCCATTGAGCTACAGAGGCTGGCGTCTTGAGTTTAGCGGGGCCGGTCTCGACAAGGTCGACCCGAGGGCACACTAGGGGACCCGACGGGACGGACGCTCAGCGCGACTAGCGTTGAGGCATGAGCTCCGACGATTCGACCGAGGCCGAAACGGCCGCCATCACCTTTGCCGACCTGGGACTAGGCGATGGAGTGCTGCGCGCGCTAAAGGATGTCGGGTACGAGACCCCATCCGCGATCCAGGCCGCGACCATCCCGCCGCTGTTGCAGGGTCGAGACGTTCTCGGTGTCGCCCAGACCGGAACGGGCAAGACCGCCGCGTTCGCGCTGCCGATCCTCGACCGACTTGACCTTGGCCAGAAGAACCCGCAAGCGCTCGTACTCGCACCGACGCGTGAACTTGCGCTGCAGGTCTGCGAGGCGTTCGAACGGTACTCCTCCCACCTCAGGGGCGTGCACGTTCTTCCCGTCTACGGCGGCCAGGGTTACGGCACCCAGCTCAGCGCACTCCGCCGCGGCGTGCACATTGTCGTCGGCACGCCCGGTCGAATCATGGACCACCTCGAGAAGGGAACGCTCGACCTCTCCCAGCTCAAGTACCTGGTGTTGGATGAGGCCGACGAGATGCTCAAGATGGGCTTCGCCGAAGACGTCGAGACGATCCTCAAAGACACCCCGGACGACAAGCAGATCGCCCTCTTCTCCGCGACAATGCCGGCACAGATCCGTCGCATCTCGAGCAAGTACCTGCACGACCCCGAAGAGATCACCATCAAAGGCAAGACGACCACGTCGGCCAACACCACCCAGCGCTACCTGATGGTGTCCTACCCGCAGAAGATCGACGCGCTCACGCGCATCCTCGAGGTAGAAAACTTCGAAGGCATGATCGTCTTCGTCCGCACCAAGAACGAGACCGAGACACTCGCCGAGAAGCTTCGTGCCCGCGGCTACTCCGCCACCGCCATCAGCGGCGACGTTCCGCAGGCGCAGCGGGAGCGCACCGTCGAGCAACTCAAGAACGGCAAACTCGACATCCTGGTGGCGACGGATGTTGCGGCCCGCGGTCTCGACGTCGACCGAATCAGTCACGTCATCAACTACGACATCCCGATCGACACCGAGTCCTACGTGCACCGCGTCGGCCGCACCGGACGCGCCGGACGAAGTGGCGCCGCCATCAGCTTCGTCACTCCGCGAGAACGACGCCTGCTCGACCAGATCGAACGCGCCACCCGGCAGCCGATGGTCGAGATGCACATGCCGAGTGTTGAAGACGTCAACGTCACACGGCTAACCCGTTTCGACGACGCCATCACCGAAGCGCTCAGCGACGAGAACCACCTCAACACCTACCGCGACATCATTGCCCACTACGTCGAACACCACGACGTGCTCGAAGCGGATGTCGCCGCGGCACTCGCCATCGTCGCGCAGGGCGACACTCCCCTGCTGCTCTCACCGGATGACCCACGCTTCGCCCGCCAGGCCCGCGAGCGCGAAGACCGGGGCAACCCGCGCGAGGGACGATCGTTCCGGGATGATCGTCCCGATCGACCCGAACGCGACCGCCGTCCGCGAGACCCGAACAAGAGGCTGACCGCCTACCGCATTGAAGTGGGCAAGCGACACAAGGTCGAGCCGCGTCAAATTGTTGGTGCGCTCGCCAACGAGGGCGGATTCAGCAGGGAAGATTTCGGACACATCGACATCCGGCCCGACTTCTCGATCGTCGAACTGCCCGCCGACCTTCCGCCCGGCGCGCTCGACCGGCTGTCGGCGACCCGCATCAGCGGCAAGCTCATCGAGATCAAGCCCGATCGCGGCGCTCCCGGTCAACGCAACCAGCGCACGAACCGCGGCTAACGCACGCGCCCCACGTAGACGGTGTTCGACGAGGTGCCGCCGGTCAACGCGTTCGCAAAGTCGACGATGTGGGCAACGCTCTCGTCGAACACCGCGGCAAGTTTCGCCATGAACTCGGCGTCGGGCGGGTCATCCGACCACAGCGCGAAGATTCCGTCGTCGCGAAGGTGGGCCGCAAGCGCGCGCAGCCCGGCAACCTCATAGAGGTCCGAGTGACTCGGGTCGAGCTGGTGTCGAGGCGTGTGATCGACGTCCAGCAGGATCGCGTCGTAGCGCACCAGCGGCGCTCGACGCATGAGGGCAAAGAAGTCATCCAGCACAAGGCTTGTTCGGGCATCCCGCACCAGCTCCGCCGAGGTCGGCAGTAACTCTCGCTGGTGCCAGTCGAGAACCGCCGGCAGAGCGTCGATCACGGTAACGGATGAGACGCGCGGATCACGCAGTGCGGTTACCGCCGTGTAGCCGAGACCCAGTCCACCGACAAGCACCGCCAACTCACTGCCATGTGTCGCGGCCAGCCCGAGGGTCGCGAGCTCTTCCTCGGCGACAGTGAAGAGACTCGACATCAGGAACTCCTCGCCGAGCTTCACCTCAAAGACCTCGACACCGAGAGTGGGTTCGGTGCGCCGACGAAGAGTGAGATCACCCATCGGCGTCTGCTGCCAGTCGAGTTCTTCGAATCGTGCGCTCATGGGGGTGCTCTCTGTAGCCGTTGGTCAAGGCTACGACCACTGCATTGAGCAGACGATAATTAGGCGGCAGGCGCCAGGTACTCATCCCACTGTGGTTCGGCGCGCTCGACGCCCCGCACTAGCCAGGTCGCCCCATGCGGTGCGCGTGGTCGGATGCGCAGAGTCCAGCGCATCTCGCTCGGCGTCTTGTCGCCCTTGAGGTTATTGCAGGCGAGGCAGCACGCCACGAGGTTCTCCCACGAGTCGGCGCCGCCACGCGAACGAGGCAGCACGTGATCGATCGTGCCCGCGGAACCGCCGCAGTAGGCGCAGCGGTGGGCATCCCGTCGAAGCACGCCGCGCCGCGACACCGGAACGTTGCGACCGCTCGGAATGCGCACGTACCGACGAAGAATGATGACGGATGGGCGATCCCAGGATCGCTCCGACCCGTAGACCGGATGCTCGTCATCGCTCGCGACAATCGTCGCTTTCTGATTCATCACGAGCACGATGGCTCGCTTGAACGACACGACGGCGAGCGGTTCGTACCCGGCATTAAGGACCAGTGTGCGCATTGTCATCCTTTCGACGGCGCCTGCACGGCTTGCAGGCGTTTCGAATGCACCCTGGGGTTTTCGAGTGAGGAGTTAGTAGCTACAGAAAAGGCACCGTCATGAAGACAGTGCCTTGGCCGTTCAGTGCGTGAAGATGCTCACACAGGGGTAACTGCTGTGGCGTATGAAGAAGAGGGCGCGCGCGTCCACGGTTTGGACGGTGCGCATCGTCAACATTCGCTCTCCTGGAAGCTCAATAGACCCAAGGGTTACAGGGTAACGCAGAAATACACGCCACCCCTGGTAACGCAACGCGAACGATATATGACGCTTTTTGGTCTCGCTCCCCACCGGCACGGGCTCGGCCCCCGGGAAACTAAATCTAGAAGCGAACGATGTAGTAGTTGCTGTCATAGATCGCGTCAACGCTGACCGCCCTGCCGGGAACCGGGGCGTCGATCATGCGGCCACCGCCGACATAGATGCCAACGTGAGATCCACCATCCAGAACGACAACATCGCCGGGAACCGCGGCGGACACCGGAATACGCGTGCCGAGGCGACCCTGCGCGGAGGCGGAATGCGGGAGCGAGACACCAACCTGCGCGTACACATACTCAACGAAGCCGGAGCAGTCGAATCCCGAAGGGCTCGCTCCGCCATATACATAGGGAACGCCGAGGTAGCGGGCGGCGATGCCGGCAATGCCGCTGAGGTTTACCGCGCCAAACGAACGCACGCGAGCCGCGCGTATGACGGGCGGCGGGGCGATGTAACTCACGGTGTCTCGGGCGACAGTGACCGTGGTCGTGCCGGACGCGGCGACGGCGAGCGTTTGTGGGTTATCGGTCAGCGCGCGCTGAAGCGACGTTCCCGCATGCTGAGAATTTGACGTCGGCACACCAGCCCCGTAGGCGGGGAGTGCGACAGTTGCGAGAAGCCCGGGAACAACGATCGCGCACACGGCGATACTCAGCACATTCGACTTGCGTCGAAAGTTTGCGGGCTTTGCCGTTACGGGCGGAACGATGTCTTTGTGGAACTCTGCTACCTGATAGTGCTTGCTCAAGAGTGCGTGCCTCCTGCGCCTCGGCGGCCCGCCGGCGTCGTATGCAGTGTTAATGCACAGCGCGGGGCTGCCCCATCCGTTTCGTATGTCGATTCACGTCCCGCGACAAGAGACGGGTTTGTGAGACGTCTTCTCGCGGGGCCTGCAACCGGCTGTCTGGTCGGCAGGACTGGAAGAGACTACGTGACAAACGCCAAGTTGTCACATCAACGGAATTGAACTGTGGAGAACCTACGAGGCCGCGTAGATGTGAGTTGCGACTTCGACCGGCAGTTCGACGCCCTCACCGAAGCCGGCAACCTGAACCACGATGTAGGAGCCAAGCATCGAAATCACCGCGGCCGCACCGGGCACAACCCCTGCGCTCTGCAACTGCTGCAGCAACTCCGGCTCGAACTGCACTGGTTCGGCGAGTCGACGGATCGTGACAGATTTCTCCCCGCTCGTCGGCGCGAGATTCACGATACTGGTGACGCCATCCATGAACTGGGCTGCGGGAGCATCACCGAGTTCTGCGAGCCCCGGGATCGGATTACCGTACGGCGACTCGGTCGGATGATCCAGTAACTCGAGCACCCGACGCTCTACCTGCTCGCTCATCACGTGCTCCCACCGGCAGGCCTCGTCGTGCACGTATGCCCAGTCGAGCCCGATCACATCTGCGAGAAGACGCTCGGCGAGACGGTGCTTGCGAAGCACGTGTGTCGCCTTGCTCCGGCCCTCGGCCGTGAGCTCAAGATGACGATCGCCCTCGACTGCAACCAGTCCATCGCGTTCCATTCGAGCGATGGTCTGTGAGACGGTCGGACCGGAATGGCCAAGGCGCTCGGAGATGCGAGCACGCAGCGGAACGATGTGCTCTTCTTCGAGGTCAAGGATGGTGCGCAGGTACATCTCGGTCGTATCGACGAGATCTGTCATCGATGCCTCCCAGCCCTTGCTCCCTGACGGTTTCAAGCCTAGCGTTGGCGACCCACGCCCGCGTTCGACGTGCCTTTGGCGACCCTCACGCCTGAATAGAATTGTCGCCATGCCCCAGATCACAATTCCTACTACGCTGCTGCCCGCCGACGGACGGTTCGGCTGCGGGCCATCCAAGGTTCGCCCAGAGCAGCTCGAGCACCTGTCGACCGCGGGCGCGACCCTGCTGGGAACATCCCACCGCCAGGCGCCAGTGAAAGATCTGGTCGGTCGCGTTCGCTCCGGGCTGGGCGAGCTCTTCCGCCTGCCCGATGGCTATGAGGTTGTGCTCGGAAACGGCGGCTCGACGGCGTTCTGGGACGCCGCATCGTTCGGTCTCATCGAGCGCCGTGCAGAGAATCTGAGCTTCGGCGAATTCGGCTCAAAGTTTGCTCAGGCGGCGGGAGCACCGTGGCTCAAGGCACCCAAGGTCATCACGGCCGACGGCGGATCGCGGGCCGAGATCGAGATCATCGACGGCATCGACGTCTACGCCTGGCCCCAGAACGAAACCTCGACAGGTGTGATGGCTCCGGTGAAGCGCGTCGCAGCGGACGCCCTCACGGTGATCGATGCGACCAGCGCGGCCGGCGGAATCGACTTCGACGCCAGCGAGACGGATGTTTACTATTTCGCGCCGCAGAAGAACTTCGCCTCGGATGGCGGACTGTGGTTTGCGCTCTTCTCACCGGCGGCGATTGAGCGCGTAGAGGCGATCGCTGCGAGCGACCGCTACATCCCTGAATTCCTCAGCATCAAGAATGCCATCGACAACTCGCGCCTCAACCAAACACTCAACACCCCGGCCATCTCGACGCTCCTCCTCATGGAGAGCCAGATCGACTGGATCAACGGCAATGGTGGACTCGGCTGGGCGGACGCCCGCACGAAGGAGTCGTCATCCGTTCTCTACGACTGGGCGGATGCGGTGAAGTATGCGACGCCGTTCGTAACGAACCCGGATCACCGCTCGCAGGTCGTCGTCACGATTGACTTCGATGAGTCGATCGACGCCGCGACAGTTGCGAAGATCCTCCGTGAGAACGGAATCGTCGACACCGACCCCTACCGCAAGCTCGGACGCAACCAGCTGCGGGTCGCAACCTTCGTCGCAACCGACCCCGACGACGTACGAGCGCTCGTCAAGTCGATCGAGTACGTCGTGGAGCACATCTAAGGCAGCCCTTTGACAAGCTCAGGACCGTTACGCTGAATGTGTGCGCATTTGGCTTAAGGACAGCGAGCGTCGACCCGACCCGACGCCCGTGAAGACGGATGATCGGAAGATCGTCGTCATCGGAATGTCGGCGTGGCTAGTCGCCCTGATTATTCTGCTGTTCTTTACTGCTCCGCTTGCGGCCGCGGGCCACGCGTGGTGGGTTTTTACTCCCGCTGTCGCTCTCGGGCTCGGGCTGATCGCCCTCGTCTACCTCCAGCTCAAGCGCCCCTGAGTCATCCGACCCAAAGTCGTCGAGTTCGTCAAGGCCTTCTGAGTCATCATCGATCTCGTCAATGTCGACGCCGTCCAGGTCGCCCCCGTGCAGGGTGTCACTCCCGAAGACATCGTCGTCGTCATCATCATCGTCGTCGTCATCGGAATCCGATGCGGCTTCGCCCAGCGCCAGTTGCGCGGCACGGTAGTCGTCCATGCGGTCTGACCATGGCACCCAGTCTGGTGCGAGCAGCGCACCGTCGGCCGGCAGCAACTCGCTTTCCACAATGGTCGGCTCTTCGTCGGGAAGGTGCGCGATCGCGATCGTCCAGTTCCACCCCGGATACCCGGGCAGCGTGGTCGCGAAGCGAAACGTGACGATGTAGTCGCCCTCATCCGTCTCGCTGACGAACTCGCCGACGGTCGACGGCGCCTGGACTTCTAGCAGAGCCGAGAGCGCAAACTTTTGCGCGTCGCTGAGTGTGTCAAGCATGGCGTGCGTCACGCGTCAAGGTCGTCGGCGACCTTGCGCAGCACTGCCGCGATCTTGGTGCCGTGCGACTTTGCCGGGTAACGGCCGTGGCGCAGATCTGCACCAATCCCATCGAGCAGCTTCACCAGGTCTTCGACGATGATCGCCATGTCGTCTGCAGACTTGCGGTTCAGCTTCGCCATGGTGGGCGGCGTCTCGAGCACGCGGACAGAGAGCGCCTGCGCGCCCTTCTTTCCGTCCGCAATCCCGAATTCGAGCTTCGAGCCCGGCTTCACCGTGACACCGGCAGGAAGCGCGGACGCGTGCAGAAAGACTTCCTGGCCATCATCGGAGCTGATGAAACCAAAGCCCTTTTCGTCGTCGTAGAACTTAACCTTGCCGGTAGGCATCCTGAATACCTCTCTTACACCGAGCGGTTCACGGTGCGGGTATAAGGATACGGGGTGCGGACGGCGCACGTTGCGACCCGTATTCTTAGCTTGTGGCCAAGAAACCAGTAGCAGCACCTCCGCCCCCGCCGGTTTCGCGCGTCCAGCGCATTCTCGGCTTCGTGATCGCCTCCGTGATCGGACTGGCGATCTTCTCGATTGCAGCGCTCCTGATCGGGGCGGCAACGAAACAGAACACCAGCGTGGGCGTCTGGCAGGTCGTCAACTTCGTCCCGCTTCTTGCCCTCCCGCTTGGCTTGGTTCTCGTTCTGGTCCTCCTTGGAATCACCTTCGCGCGTCGTAGCCAAGCCGCTAAGGATGCCGGCAAGTAGCGAGTCCACTCTCTCGCTGGCTGGCCGGCTGCGGGATCTGGGCGACACGGAACTGGTAGCCCTGCTGACCCTTCGCGAGGTTCGGGATGTACGCGTGCGCGACTTCTTCGACCTCGCGGATGCCATCCTCGACGCGGGAAGTATCCAGAAGGCGCTCGCGGGGCTCGACCGCGCGACCCTCGCTGCCATTGCGTCCTTGGGTGCAATCGCCGACGGCTCGAAGACCGCGGACATCGCGAAAACTATTAGCCGCCTCGAGTCGAACGAAGTTCTAGTCGAGGCGAATCTGGCCGCGGCGTTCACGCTCGCACTCATCGATCGCAGTGAGGACCGCTGGGTGCCGTACGCGGCTGTTACGGAGCAGCTTGCGGCGTGGCCTGCCTCGGGCCTGCCGAGTCTCGAGGAGCTTCTGCACGAGTCCGCGCCCGCGAGCCTCATGCCGGTCGGCGGCACGGATGCTCGGTTCATCGACCACGCGGCCGGCGAGCACGCGTTCCACTCGACAAACGCGGTCGCCGCACTTCTCGCTGAACTCCAGAGGGAGCCCGCTCGCGAGCTCGCCCGCGGCGGCATCGCGCTACCTGAAACGAAGCGCCTCGCGGGCGCGATGACCCTTGAGCTCGACGACGTTGGGCCGATCGTCGAGATCGCAGCGCGCGCCGACCTCGCGAGCCTGGAAGCGGGAACCTGGCTTCCGACCGACGTCTCACAGGAGTGGATGCTGCGGTCAAATGGCGAACGCTGGGCACGCCTTGCCTCGGCCTGGTTTGAGCGACTGCCCGATGACATCCGCGATCTTCTTGGCTCGCGAGCGGGAGCGATTTGGGGCGAACACCTCGCGGACTACGTGCTCTGGCTTTACCCAGCGGGCGGCACGTGGATGCGGGAGCGCACGCTAGCATTCTCCCGCGAGGCCGAGATCCTGGGCATTACCGCGAATCACACGCCGAGCACCGCGGGGAGGGCGTTGCTCACGAGCGGCGAAGCCGTCGCCGCAGAGGCAATGGTCGCGCTGTTCCCGCCAGAAATCGACAAGGTATACCTGCAGCACGATCTTTCGATCGTCGCACCGGGTCCGTTGCTCCCGAAGCTGGATGCCCGTCTCCGGACGATTGCGGATGTCGAGACCCGCACCCTCGCGACCACCTACCGCGTGAGCGAGGCAACGATCAATCGGGCGCTCACGACGGGTGAAACGGCAGACAGCATCCGTGAGTTTCTGAACGGGATCTCCATCACGGGCATCCCGCAACCCCTCGAATACCTGATTGCCGGTTCCGCTGCCCGGTTCGGTTCGCTGCGCGTCGGGGCGATTCTCGAGCCTCCGACCGCGGCCGACCAGCAGGGCGCGCAGAGTTACATCACGGCCGAGGACGCGACGCTGATGTCCGCGATCATGGTCGATCACGGTCTGATTCCACTCGCCCTCACCCGTATCGGCCCCTATCGCGCGGTAAGCCGCTTCGACTTCGAGGTCGTGTTCTGGTCACTGAGCGAGGCCCGCTACCCGATCGCCGCGGAAGACGCGACGGGCACGATCATCCTGCTCGATCGACTGCGAGCGGCCCGCTCGAGCGCACCGCCGCAGGAGTCCCCGGCTCGGGCGATCGTGAACCGGCTGAGACTGATCGGCGAATCGACGGTCGCGGAGGATGACAAGGCTTGGCTGGAACGACAACTCGACACGGCCATCAAGGCAAAGATCGGGCTGACCGTAACAGTCGCAATGCCCGACGGATCGTCGATCGACCTGCAGCTCGAGCCCGCTAGTCTCGCCGGCGGTCGACTCCGTGCTCGCGACCGTCGCTCAGACCTCGAACGCACCCTCCCCCTCACGAGCATCACCGCGGTTGCCCCGGCCGAGTTGTAATTCTGTAGGTGCCCTTCGACAAGCTCAGGGACCGGTCGACAGCTAGGCTGAAAGGATGCCTGCTCCCGACGGTCCGCTGATAGTTCAGAGCGATCGAACCGTTCTTCTGGAGGTGGCTCACCCCGCTGCCGAGGATGCTCGCCACGACCTCGCCGTCTTCGCCGAACTCGAGCGGGCGCCCGAGCACATCCACACCTACCGCATTACGCGGCTCGGTCTGTGGAACGCCCGCGCCGCCGGTCACACGGCAGAAGACATGCTCGCTACTCTCGAAAAGTACAGTCGCTTCCCGATCCCCCAGAGCGTCTCGGTCGACATGACAGAAACCGTGGGCCGCTACGGTCGCCTCGTGATCGAACGCGCCGAAGATGGTGCGCTCACACTGACGGCAAAGGATGCCGCGGTGCTCAGCGAAATCACTCGTGCCCGCAAAGTTGCCGCGCTGTTGTTCGAGAAGCGGGGACCGCAGTCCTATGTCATCCAGCCGTGGGCGCGCGGCCAACTCAAGCAGGAACTGCTGAAACTCGGATGGCCGGCCGAAGACCTGGCCGGATACACCCCAGGGACGCCGCATCCGATGGCTCTCATCGAAGACGGCTGGGCACTGCGCGAGTACCAGAACAAGGCCGTCAGCAACTTCTTCGATCACGGTTCGGGCGTCGTCGTACTCCCCTGTGGCGCGGGCAAGACGCTGGTCGGGGCGGGCGCGATGGCGACTGCGCAGACGACCACGCTCATCCTGGTAACAAACACGGTGTCCGCCCGACAGTGGCGCAGCGAGCTGCTCAAGCGCACGACCCTGACGGAGGAGGAGATTGGTGAATATTCCGGGCTCGTAAAACAGGTGCGCCCGGTCACGATCGCGACGTACCAGATTCTGACCGCACGACGTCAGGGCGAGTACACCCACCTGGCGCTGCTGGATGCGCTCGACTGGGGACTCGTGATCTACGACGAGGTGCACCTGCTCCCCGCACCAGTTTTCAAGCTGACGGCCGAACTGCAGGCCCGCCGCCGCCTGGGGCTCACCGCGACGCTCGTGCGCGAAGATGGCCGCGAGGGTGACGTCTTCAGCCTCATCGGGCCAAAGCGGTTCGATGCACCCTGGAAGGAGATCGAAGCCCAGGGCTTCATCTCTCCCGCATCCTGCTACGAGGTGCGCATCGATCTGCCCGAGCAGGAGCGCCTCGAATACGCGGCCTCGGCCGATGACGAGCGCTACCGACTGGCCGCGACGGCTCCCGCCAAACTCGGCGTTGTGAAGGCTCTCGTGAAGAAGCACGAGGGAGAGCGAATCCTCGTGATCGGCCAGTACCTCGACCAGA
>JADGOT010000312.1 GCA_017882805.1 Glaciihabitans sp.
CCGGTCCCGCTGCCAAGGCAGCTCCGGCTGCCAAGCCCGCTCCGGCTGCCGACATCGAGCCAGAGGCAGAAGCAGAGGAGACCCCAGAAGAGGTCACCGAGACCGAGGCTGCGCAGACCCAGGTTGCCGACACCGAGGCTCCGGCCGAGGTCGAAACCGCGGATGCCGCCGAGTCTGAGGCTCCCGCCGCCGAAGCCGCAGAGGCCGACGCCGCTGACGCTGACGATGCCGCGGCAATCGTCGCCGACGACGCTCCGGCCGAGGACGACGCCAAGTAGTTCTTGGATCTAACAAAAAGTAGGGTTCCGCACTGCGCGGGGCCCTACTTTTGCGATGTCAGCGCGACGCTCGTGGGAAAGAAGTCAGAGACCACCGGATAGGGCGGTAGCGCGGCCAGCCGACCGAGCGCGGACTGCAGTGCCGCCGTGTAGATCCGGCCGCCCGTGGGCCCGGGGTGGATGTGGTCGTGTGCAAGTATCGAGATTTGCGGTGAGATGGCCGCGTACCAGTCGGACAGTTCGACGTTCTCGTAATCGGCGGCGAACTGCGAGAGCGTGCCGTTGACCTCGCCCTCCCAGCTGCGAGGTTCTTCAACATTGACGACCACGATTTGGCGGTTGGGTCCCATGAGAGTACGAACCTGATCGAGCGTGTCCCGGGCAATCGGGCCGTTAGTGCCGAGCCCGATAACGAGGATCGAGCGCAACTGACCCGAGTCTTTGAGCGCCTGCACGATAGCCGGGAGCGAGTTCATCTGCCGGGATACGGCTGCATCGATGTTCATCCCCGGGAAGACCTCGCGGAGTTCTGGCGCGGAGGCGAGCATCACCGAGTCCCCGACTGCATCCAGGTTGCTCCCCGGGGCGCCGACGGGCGGAGGCGGCAGGTATTTGGCTTTTGCCAATAGAACCTGACCGGCCTTGATGTCTTTTTGTGCCTGCCCAACGGCGGGCGCCTTCACGATCGCGAGCGCGGTGGCGCCGGATCCCGCAACCACAGCCAGCGCGACGACAACTGCCGCGGCGATCCGTATCGGGCGCCGCGAACCGTCTCGCCACATCCGCTTGGTCCACTCGCCAAATCCGAGACGACGGATGGGCCTCTCGACAAACTGGTACGACAGAGCCGCGGCCGAGACGGTGATCGCCACGGTGACCGCACCGACGAGCCACGCGGTCGACGGCGCATCTTGCCAGCGTGGTTCGACTGCGGTGACCAGCAGGAGCACCGGCCAGTGCCACAGGTAGATTCCGTAGGAACGAACTCCAATCCACCGCAGTGGGAGCACGTCGAGGACAGCGCCAAGGAGCGAGCCCGGCACGATCGCGCCGAGAACGGCGAACCCGCTAAGGAGCGCGACCATTGGCAGACCGCCGCGAAAACTGAGCGGCGCATCGGTGGGCAGCAGGGCAGCAATCGCGACCAGCGCGAAAATCGCCACGGTCCCGACCCACTGCAGGAGTAGCCGGGACCACCGTGGCCATTCCAGCGGGTGACGCGCCATCCCGGCTGTCGCTACTGCGAGCGCGGCCCCGAGCGCGAGCCCGAAACTGTGGCTGTCCGTGCCGTAGTACACGCGGGTCGGATCGACCCCGGGCGAATACAGCAGGAACATCTCTGTGGCAGATGCGACGGCAACCACGATGAAGATTGCGAACCGCACCCAGCGCCAGCGCACGAAGATCACCAGGAGCACGATGAACGGCCAGACCAGGTAGAACTGTTCCTCGACGGCGAGCGACCAGAGGTTGCGGAATAGCTCAGGGGTCGTGCCCGCGAAGTAGCTCGACCCGTTCGCAATGGCGAGCCAGTTGCTACTGAACGTTGTCGCTCCGAGTACCTGGCGTCCGATCCCCACCAGTACGTCGCCGCCGAGCGCGAGGGCGGCGCTCGTGCACACCAGCAGCAGGATGCCGAGAGCGGGCAACAGCCGTCGAGCCCGCCGTGCCCAGAACGCGCCAAATCGGATTCGGCCCTTCTGGGCGCGTTCGTCGACGAGCAGGCCGGTAATGAGAAAGCCGCTGAGAACGAAGAAGATGTCGACGCCGAGCCCGCCACCGGGTAGGCCTCCCGGCACAACGTGGAAGGCAACGACGAGGATCACCGCGAGGGCTCGCAGTCCATCGATGCCGCGAAGGTGTGACGAAACGACCACGGCCACGGGCGGCGGTGGTGCAATCTTCTTTGACTTGCTGGTTTGTGTCATAGGGCCATCCACGAGCTTTGTGCATGTCGCCAATGTCGTCAACAGTGGCATCCGACGCTAAATTGAAGTATGGCGAGCGAAGCGCGCATCCTTGAAGTGTCAGGACCTTCCGGCGCCCGGGAAGTTCGTATTTCGAGCCCGGATCGAGTGTTGTGGCCCGAGGTCGGTATAACGAAGTTTGCGCTCGCTGAGTATCTGGCGGCGGTCGGTCCGCAGTTCGTTGCCGCGAACGGGAATCGACCCATCTCGCTTCAGCGTTTCGCCGACGGAATCGATGGCGAGCAGTTTTTCTCGAAGAACCCGCCGAAGGGTGCCCCGGAGTATGTGCGCGCCGTGACGGTGACCTATCCGAGTGGCCGCTCGCATCCGCAGCTCGTCATTGACGAACCGGCGACGGCCGTGTGGGCGGCGCAGATGAACACGGTCGTGTTCCATCCGTGGGCGTCGCTCGCGACCGATCCGGACAACCCCGATCAGTTGCGAATCGATCTGGACCCGCAACCCGGAACGGACTTTCGTGACGCAATCGAACCCGCGGTTGAGCTCCGTCGTGTTCTTGACGAGGCCGGCCTCACCGCCTTCGTGAAGACATCGGGCAACCGCGGCCTGCACGTCTTCGCGCCAATTGACGCGAAACACGAATTTCTGGATGTCCGGCACGCGGTCATCGCCGCCTGTCGAGAGCTCGAACGCAGGATGCCCGAGCGAGTGACCACCAACTGGTGGAAGGAGGAGCGGGGCACCAAGATCTTCCTCGACTTCAACCAGGCCAATCGCGACCGCACCATGGCCGGCGCGTATAGCCCGCGGGCGCTCGCGCACGCATCCGTGTCGACACCGATCACCTGGGATGAGTTGCCGACCGCCGATCCCAAGTCGTTCACGATTCTCACTGTGCCGAATCGCGTTGCAACCATAGGCGACCCGTGGGAATTCTTTTCCGAAAAACCGGGCACGATTGCGCCTCTGCTCGATTGGTGGGACCGCGATCTGGCCAACGGACTCGGCGAGCTGCCATTCCCGCCAGACTTCCCCAAGATGCCGGGCGAACCACCGCGAGTGCAGCCGTCCAAGGCGAAGAAACCACCGGTCGACTAGATCACTCCTCTCTTGCCTAATTCAGGAGATAGTGTGTGCCGGCTGGTCGGAGTCGCCCGAATTGGGCTACTTCCGCATCACCCGTCACACCAGTTCCTGAATTATGAATAAGGAGAGGGAGCTAGCGGACGAAGACGTCGGCCAGGTCGTAGGCGACGGGCCGTTCGAGCTGCTCGAAGGTGCAGCTGCGGGCATCCCGGTCGTCGCGCCAGCGATAGAACTGCACCGTGTGGCGAAAGCGAGAGCCCTCCATCTGGTCGTACTTCACCTCGATCACCCGGGACGGCTCGAGGGCAACGAACGAGACATCCTTCGACCCCGAGAATCGGCTGCGGTCGGTTGCCCCCTTGACCACTTCGCCCGAATCGTCGCGGCGTACCAGCGGTGCGAGTTCGTCGACCAGTTCTAGCCGACGCTTGTCGGAGAAGGCGGATGCGCCCCCCACATTCTTGAGAGTGCCATCGGAGCCGTAGAGCCCGAGTAGCAGGGAACCCACGCCACTCCCGCTCTTGTGGATGCGGTAACCGAGCAGCACTACATCCGCCGTGCGGTCGTGCTTGGTCTTGAACATGGTGCGCTTGCCCGGTCCGTAGGGCGCCGCCAGCGGCTTGGCCACGACGCCGTCGAGACCCGCGCCCTCAAACTCGTTCAGCCAACCCTTCGCGACGACTGGATCGAGCGAGGTCTGGGTGAGATGCAGCGGAGGCTTCGCGTGGGCGAGCAGCTTCTCGAGGGCGGCCCTGCGCTCCCCGAACGGCGTGGCCATAAGGGAGGTGTTGTCGAGTGACAGCAGATCAAACGCAACAAAGGACGCGGGTGTCTCGACGCTCAGCTTGGTCACTCGCGAGTCTGCGGGGTGGATGCGCTGTGACAGCAGCTCCCAGTCCAGGCGCTCGGCGCCCGGCTTTCCACTGCGCACCACAATCTCGCCGTCGAGTATGCAGGGCGACCCGAGCTGTTCCTTGAACATCGCGACCAGCTCGGGAAAGTAGCGCGTCAGCAGCTTGGACCCTCGACTGCCGATCTCGACGTCCGTCCCGTCGAAGTAGACGATGCCGCGGAAGCCGTCCCACTTGGGCTCGTATGAGAGTCCGCCCTCGACGCGATCGGGCAGCGGTACTACGTCGGTCAGTTTGGCCAGCATGGGTTCGATGAGGGTTTCCACAGTTCGATCATGCTCCGCCCGACCAATAAACTCGACACTCGTGGACAGCCCAGCCGAGACCGAACCGAAGGCGCTCACCCGCCTCCGCCTCGACATCGCCTACGACGGCACCGGATTTCAGGGCTGGGCCAAGCAGCCAGGGTTACGCACGGTACAGGGAGAGCTCGAGAAGGCACTCAGCACGGTGTTCTCCCGCTTTGGCGCCGGGCCGATCCTGACGGTTGCTGGCAGAACGGACGCCGGGGTCCACGCGCTCGACCAGGTCGCCCATGTGGACCTCACCGAGGAGCAGTTCGCGAGCCTCGTCAGTTCCCACAAGGGAAAGGGCCGCACGCCCGACTCTTCGCCCGAAGCTCGGGCGGCTCGCCTCGGGCGTCGCCTGAACGGTATCGCCGGGCTCTCGAGCGACCTGTACGTCAGCCGAACGATCCTGGCCCCACCCGGATTCGATGCACGCTTTTCCGCAACCTGGCGCCGGTACCGCTACCGGATTGCCGACAAGCTGGCGCCCCGCGACCCGCTCGTGCGCAACCAGACGCTCTGGTACCCGGCAGAGCTGGCGGTCGACGCCATGAATTTGGTCGCGCGTAGCCTGCTCGGCCTTCACGACTTCGCTGCGTACTGCAAGCCGCGCGAGGGCGCGACGACAATTCGCACCCTGCAGCATTTCGGTTGGGAGCGCGACGAATCCGGTGTCCTGGTGGCTCACCTTCAGGCGGACGCGTTCTGCCACAGCATGGTGCGCGCTCTCGCCGGGGCGAGCGTTGCGGTCGGTGCGGGCAAGCTCAAGCCGGCGCGCGCGGTAGAACTACTTCGCGCAAAGGAGCGCACCGCCGAATTCAAGGTTCTTCCGGCCAAGGGGCTCGCTCTAGTCGAGGTGGGCTATCCGGACGACGCGGAAGTGGGACTTCGTGCTGAGCAGACGCGGGCCCGTCGGGATGCAGCGACACTCTACGAGGCAACCCGGGGATTGTCGGCGCCCAGCTGAGTTTGCCGATGGCCCGAACGAAGGCTAATGTAGACCCTTGGTGCCGGAAACGGTACTCGAACTTGAGCCCTCCACCGGCAGGGTTCCGCGACTATCTGGCTGCGGAACGTTCCACGGAGCGGGATTCTCGATCACCTCATTTCGACTAGAAAGCAGTACACCTGTGACTCGTACGTTCTCGCCCAAGCCCGCTGACGTTCAGCGTGACTGGGTCATCATTGACGCCACCGACATCGTGCTCGGCCGTCTCGCCAGCCACGCCGCAACTCTCCTTCGCGGCAAGCACAAGGCGACCTTTGCTCCTCACATGGACATGGGCGACTTCGTCATCATCATCAACGCCGAGAAGGTCGCCCTCACCGGCGCAAAGCTCGCACAGAAGCTGGCCTACCGCCACTCGGGCTACCCGGGCGGTCTGTCGGCCATGACCTACGCCGAGATGCTCGAGAAGCACCCGACCCGCGCGGTCGAGAAGGCTGTGCGCGGCATGCTTCCGAAGAACTCGATCGGTCGCGCTCAGCTCACCAAGCTCAAGGTGTACGCCGGCCCGGAGCACCCGCACGCTGCACAGCAGCCCAAGCCGTACACCCTCAGCCAGGTCGCTCAGTAGCGCCGGCGAACGACAGACAACTTAGGACTTAGACACATGGCGAAGATCGAAGACACCCTCGACGAGACTGCTGACAGCGCAGACTCGTACACCACGGAGACCGGCGACGCGTCGAGCTTCACGACGGAGAGCACTCCCGCCGAGGCGCCCAAGGCGCCCCGCACCATCCTGAACGTTCCCGGTGCCGCTGTTGGCCGCCGCAAGGAGGCGATCGCACGCGTGCGCATCACTCCGGGTGGCGACACCTTCACGGTCAACGGGCGGCAGCTCGAGGAGTACTTCCCGAACAAGCTGCACCAGCAGCTCATCAACGACCCGTTCAAGGTGCTTGATCTGCTCGGCTCGTACAGCGTGATCGCCAAGATTACGGGCGGTGGCCCCTCCGGCCAGGCTGGCGCACTGCGCCTCGCGATCGCCCGTTCGCTGAACGAGATCGACCGCGAGAACAACCGCCCCGCTCTCAAGAAGGCTGGCTTCCTTACTCGGGATGCCCGCGTCATCGAGCGCAAGAAGGCCGGTCTCAAGAAAGCTCGCAAGGCGTCGCAGTTCTCGAAGCGCTAGACCACATTCTGGGGCGCAGGCACCATGCCACGTTTGTTCGGCACGGACGGGGTTCGCGGTAGAGCGAACTCCGGCCTCACAGTCGAGCTTGCTCTCGGGCTGGCGCAGTCCGCTGCCGTCGTGCTGGGAAAGGGTCGCGTGGCCGACGGCCGGCGCGCATCCGGGCGTCGACCGATTGCGGTTGTTGCGCGCGATCCGCGCATCTCCGGCGAGTTTCTCGCTGGTGCGGTCAACGCGGGCCTCGCGAGTTCCGGCGTGGATGTCTACGACGCCGGTGTGGTGCCGACTCCGGCGCTCGCGTTCCTGGTCGCCGACTTCAAGGCCGACCTCGGCGTGATGATCTCGGCGTCGCATAACCCGGCGCCCGACAACGGCATTAAGTTCTTCGCGACGGGCGGCACCAAGCTTCCCGACGAGGTCGAAGACCGCATTGAGGCTGCGCTGGGCGAAACCAAGCTCGCACCCACGGGTGCCGATGTCGGCCGTATTCGTCGATTCTCGGATGCCGAGGATCGCTACGTTGTGCATCTGCTCTCGACTCTGCCGAATCGGCTCGACGGCATCCACCTCGTCCTCGACTGTGCGCACGGTGCCGCCGCCGGAATCTCGCCGCAGGTTTTCGCCGACGCGGGGGCAACCGTCACCGTCATCGGCGCGGAGCCCGACGGCCTCAACATCAACGACGGCGTGGGATCGACGCATCTCGACAACCTCGCAAAGGCGGTAATCGCCGCCGGCGCCGACCTCGGCATCGCGCACGACGGCGACGCCGACCGCTGCCTGGCAGTGGATGCTCAGGGCAACGTCGTTGACGGCGACCAGATCATGGCCATTCTCGCGGTGGCGATGAACGACCGTGGCGTGCTCAAAGACAACACGCTCGTGGCCACGGTAATGAGCAACCTCGGGCTCAAGCGGGCGATGGCCGACCACGGCATCCGGATGCTGGAGACTGCCGTCGGTGACCGCTACGTTCTCGAGGCGCTCAATGAGCACGGCCTGTCTCTCGGCGGCGAGCAGTCGGGTCACGTGATCATGACCGACTTCGCGACGACGGGCGACGGCATCCTCACCGGCCTGCATCTGGTCGCGGAGGTCGCCCGAACGGGCAAGTCGCTGGCCGAGCTGGCCTCGGTCATGACGATCTACCCGCAGATCCTTGTGAACGTCCGCGGTGTCAACCACCACGGGCTCGCCGGCAATCAGGCCATCGCCGAAGCCGTCGCCTCCGCCGAGGCAACGCTCGGCGAGACCGGTCGAGTGCTACTGCGGCCGTCCGGAACCGAGCCGATGGTGCGCGTCATGGTCGAGGCACAGGATCAGGACACAGCGGACCGCATCGCCCACGAACTCGCGGCAGTGGTGAAAGCCGAACTAAGCCTCTAGGCGCCCGGCTACAGCTCGTTACGCCCGCGCACGCCGAGCTTCGAGTAGGCGGCGTGCAGGTGGTTATTGACCGTGCGCGGGGAAACCTGCAGGCGCTTCGCAATCTCCAGGCTGCTTAGACCCTGGGCGGCGAGTGCCGCGATCTCCCGCTCACGACCAGTGAGTCGTTCGCCGCGCTCGGCGAATTGGAGCAGCGGTGTCGCTGCGCCCTCACACTTCGCGAGGATGTCGTCGGCCCGATTCTGCAGACTGACGGCCATTCGCGAATTGTGGCCGCGTCGTGCGGCTGCGCTGGCAGAAACGAACGCCTCTCCCGCGAACAGGTCGTAGCCGAGCGTTTCCCAGTTCTCACCAGCCTTGACCAGCGCGTCGAGATCGCCGCTGGCTTCGGCCGTTGCGTGGGCGACCTGCGCCTTGAGTAGCGCCGAGGTGGTTCCGGATGCGAGAGCGACCAGTTGCGGAGCGGCCTGCGAGGCGGCGCCAAGCCGGGCGGCACAGTGCAGCAGGCTTGACGCGTGGATCACGTGTCCGCGATCGGCCGCGGCGCGAGCGCGGCGAAGCATTCCGGCTACCGCTCTATCACGACCGCCGCGAACAGCATCGAGCCAGAGGGCCGAGGCTGCGGCGATCGAGCTGGCGGCGATGAGTTTCTGGTCAAGCTCTGCGAGTACTGTTGCCGCCTCCGCGGGCTGGCCGCGCCAGAGCATTGTCAGCGCCAGAAGCGCACGGGCCTGGTCGAGATAGAAGACCGAGCCACGCGCCTGCGACCCACTGATGACGTCGCTGAGCCACTTGGCGGCCGTGGTTGGCCGACCCATGCCGAGGTAGCACTGACCGAGCAGAAGTTCGTTGTACCGGGTGCCGAGCTCGTCGTCGGCTTCGATGCACGCCTCGAGTGAGTGGACGGCCATTTCGCGCGCCTCCTCGAGTAAACCGGCCTGCAACAGCACGGTCTCGAGCACCATCTGCGCGCGTCGAAGCGCGAACGCGGGCTGCAGACTCTCGGTGGCGTGAGCCACCGCGGCGCGACCAGCGGCAAGAGCCCGATCCACCTGGCCGAGGGCTGCGAGCGGCAGACCGTGCGCCAGGTCAAATAAGGCTCGTTCGGTGTTGTCCGCACTCGCTGCGGGCGTTGCCACTTCGAGTGCGAGTTCGGAGAGTGCTGCGTCTTCGAGATTGAGCAACAGAACAGACTTGGGAAATGCGAGAGTTACCGACAGGTCGGGATGACGCTCGATGGCTCGATCAATCACTGCGAGCCCGAGCGTATTGCCGTCGGCCTCGCCAGCAAACACGCTCGCTCGCGCGGCAGCGATCTGGCCGGTGAGCCTTACCGTCGTAGGCTTCGCCTCGTCTTCGAGAGCCGCTCGATCAAGGATGGCTAACGCCTCCGAGATCCTGCCAAGGGTCCAGATCGCCTGGCCCTGCAGCAGAAGCATTTCGGCGGGTGGGGCGCCCGCGTCGATTGCGGCTGCGGCGAGGTGCTCGGCCCGAGGGTGGTCACCACCCAGTACGGCGAGGTGAGTCGCGCGAAACAGAATGTCGGGATCGGACTCGACGCCGGCATCCAGTCGCCACAGCGCGACGCGCAACTCGTCTTCTGGCGTCATCGCCCGTTCGGAGACCAGCGCCGCCTGGTCGATCAGCAGGTCGACCGTTGCGAGACGCGACATCGACCCCCGAACCGATTCGTCGTACTGCGGATGGGAGAGCGCGAGCCAGGTGCGACCGCGCCGCTCTTCAACGATCACGAGGCCCGCGTGCTCAAGAGCAACGAGGCTCCCGCGTGCGTCTGCGGGCAGGTCGTCGATCGTCAGCGGATGACAGACTGCGAGACGCTCGATGAGCGCGGTCTGGGGTGCGTTGAGGTGCTGCAGTCGAGTGCGGATCAGATCGTGCAAAGCGGGTGTGCCGAGCGGCTTACCCAGCAACTGCCAGACTCCGTCATGTTCCTGGAGCTGCTCATCCTGCACAGCCCCAATGACGAGCTCCCGAAGGAACAGCACGTTGCCGCCCGAGCGCTCATGGAGGGCGACGGCGGTGCGATGCGCGACGCGAGCGCCGAGAACCGAATTCAGCAGGGTCTCGCAGTCCTCGATGGTGAGGGGCTGAACCTCGAGCACCAGCGCCGAGTCGTCCGTCCACATCGAGACAAAGGCATCCGGTAGCGATTCGCCGGAAGGCACAGTTGCAATTAGTCGAACGACGTCGGCCGCCACGAGTTGGATAATCACTGTCATCGAGAGTGGGTCGAGCAGGCTGAAATCGTCGACAATCATGACGACCCTATTGCCCTTGGCCAGCCGGTCGATGGACTCGCGCACTAGATCGAAGATTGCGAGCGAGTCCCGAACGACGACGTCGATGGCGTCGCGCCCCGGAGAGATCGCGGGGATAAGGGCGCCGAGCGGCGTTGCGGTGAGCATTGCGCTCGCGGCGACCCGGATGACCGCCCAGCCATCGACCGTCAGAGTTGCCGCAGATTCGGCGGCGAGACGAGACTTACCGACACCCGATTCGCCCGTCAAAACCACGATTGAAACGAAGTGCGAGCGGAGGACCGCCGTGATCTGACCGAGCTGTTCGTCACGGCCCGTGAGGGGCCACTGTGACTGGACCGTCGTACCGGTTGCCACGAATGCCTCCCTAACAGATCCTCAGAAATGAAAGTTTATCGGGCCGATCGATTCGCGCGGCGACGAGGGCTAGATTTTCCGCAACAGTACGGAAGTCACGGCGTGATTCGAGCCTTTTCGCAGTACCAGGGATGCGCGTGCTCTGGTCGGCAAAACGTTCTGAACCAGGTTGGGCTCGTTGATAGTCGTCCAGATCTGTCGGGCCTGCGTCGACGCGTCCTCCTCGCTCAGACTCGCGTAGCGGTGAAAGTAGGACTTGGGATTCGAGAAGGCGCTGCGCTGAAGTGAGAGAAACCGGTCGACGTACCAGTTCGCGATGTCGCTCGTGCGGGCATCCACGTACACGGTGAAATCGAACAGGTCGCTGACCGCGAGCCGCCCACCCGGGCCCGGAGGCTGCAGAACGTTAAGACCCTCGACGATCAGGATGTCTGGCCGACGCACCACGATCTCGGCGTCGGGGACGACGTCGTAGCTCAGGTGAGAGTAGAACGGCGCGCGAACCTCTTCCACCCCACTCTTGACGTTGGTAACGAAGCGCAGCAGGGCGCGCCGGTCGTAACTCTCGGGGAATCCCTTGCGTTCCATGAGTCCGCGCTCGGCGAGCACGGCGTTCGGATAGAGGAAGCCGTCGGTGGTAACGAGTTCAACTCGCGGTGTGTCGTCCCAGCGTGCGAGCAACTCGCGCAGGAGCCTGGCCGTCGTCGACTTTCCGACGGCGACGGAGCCCGCGACGCCGATCACAAATGGGGTGCTCTGGCTGGGGTCGTGCAGGAACTCGCTGGTCGAGCGATGAAGCGCCCGGGCGCCGCCGGCATAGAGATTGATCAGTCGAGATAGCGGCAGATAGACGTCGCTAACCTCGCTCTTGTCGAGTCGGTCCCCGAGGCCACGCAACTGCTGCAGCTCCGCCTCGCTGAGCTGCAGTTTCGTCGAGGGAGCGAGTTCGGCCCAGGTCTGCCTTTCGATCTCCACGAAAGGGGACGGCTGTGCCGATGCGAAAGTCTGCATGGTGCTGACAACGTTACCGGTCCTACGAAAGGCCTCGTCGGTCGCAGCAACCTAGAATTGACGGATGTGCGGAATCGTGGGTTACGTGGGGCCAAACAGCAGCGTCACGGTGCTGCTGGGTGGTCTCAGTCGGCTTCAGTACCGGGGTTATGACTCGGCGGGTATTGCCGTGCTCGGTACCGATGGAGTGCTCGAGACTCGCAAACACGCCGGCAAGCTTCAGGTACTCATCGACGACGTGGATGCGTTACCGCTGATCGACGGACAGACCGGTATCGGACATACCCGATGGGCAACCCACGGTGGTCCAACCGACGCCAACGCACATCCGCACCTTGGTGATGACGGCAAGCTGGCCCTCATTCACAACGGCATCATCGAAAACTTCGCGCCGCTCAAGCAGGAGCTATTGGATGCGGGCGAGACATTTACGAGCGACACCGACTCCGAGGTGGCCGCAATTCTCGTCGGGCGAGCCTTTCGGGAGTCCGGCGACCTCACCCTCGCGATGCGACAGGTGGTTGCTCGACTCGAGGGTGCATTTACTCTCTTGATCGTGCACCAGGATCGGCCGGGCGAGGTTGTCGGCGCGCGCCGCATTTCACCGCTGGTCATCGGCCTGGGCGACGGCGAAAACTTCCTGGGCTCGGATGTCGCGGCCTTTGTCGAGCACACCCGCCGGGCCGTCGAGATCGGCGACGACCAAATCGTCACGATTCGCCCGGACTCCGTCGAGGTCACCGACTTCGCGGGCAAGGCGGTCGAGACGCGCGAATACGAGATCGCGTGGGATGCGTCGGCATCCGAAAAGGGCGGCTGGTCGAGTTTCATGCGCAAGGAGATCAGCGAGGAGCCGGATGCGGTCTACAACACCCTTCTTGGTCGAGTCGTCGACGGCGCGGTGGCGTTCCCGGATCTGGGTGGCCTGACAGACGAGGTGCTGGGTTCGATCGATCGGATCGTCATCATCGCGTGCGGCACCGCGGCCTACGCGGGCATGCTCGGCAAGTACGCGATCGAGGCGTGGGCGCGGATTCCGGTCGAGGTGACGCTCTCACACGAGTTCCGCTACAGCGGCCCCATCCTGAACGACCGCACACTGGTCATTTCGGTGAGCCAGTCCGGCGAGACGATTGACACCCTCATGGCGGTTAAGTACGCCAAGGTCGAGGGGGCGCGCGGTCTGTCGATTTGCAACACGCAAGGTTCGTCGATTCCTCGCGAGTCGGATGCCGTCATCTATACACATGCCGGACCAGAGGTGGCCGTCGCATCGACGAAGGCGTTTGTGGCTCAAATCACCGCGCTCTACCTGTTTGGTCTGCATCTCGCTGCCGTGCGCGGGTCACTCTCGGCCGCCCAACTGACGAGGAACGTCGAAGAACTTCAAGCGATCCCCGCCAAGATCGCTGAGGTTCTCGTCGCCTCGGAGGGTATTGGTCAGCTCGCTGGATGGATGGCGGACACTCGCTCAGTGCTGTTCCTCGGCCGCCACGTCGGGTATCCGATCGCCCTCGAGGGTGCCCTCAAACTCAAGGAGCTCGCGTACATCCACGCCGAGGGGTTTGCCGCAGGCGAGCTCAAGCATGGGCCGATCGCCCTGATCGAGCCGGGTCAGATCGTCTTCGTGATCGTGCCGAGTCCGCGTGACCCGTCGTCGCTGCACTCAAAGGTCGTGTCCAACATCCAGGAGATCCGCGCGCGCGGCGCTCGCGTCATTGCGATCGCCGAGAAGGGCGACGCCGCCGTGCTGCCCTATGCCGATGAGGTCATCCCGATCCCGCTTGCTGCGCCATTCTTTGAGCCCCTGCTCGCGGTTGTGCCGCTGCACATCTTTGCGTTGGAGCTTGCCACCGCGAAGGGACTCGACGTCGATCAGCCGCGCAACCTCGCAAAATCGGTGACGGTCGAATAATGATTGTCGGCATCGGGGTCGATGTCGTCGATCTGACGCGGTTCGAGCGGGCGGCTGCCCGCACGCCTGCACTTCTCGTGCGGCTGTTCACCCCGGCCGAACGCAGGCTTCCGCTGAATTCTCTCGCGGGGCGCTTCGCGGCTAAGGAGGCGCTGATCAAGTCGATCGGTGACTCCACGGGAGTGCGTTGGCACGACATGGAGGTCGTGTCGAACGAGTTGGGCAATCCTTCGTTCGTGCTTCACAACGCAGTCGCTGGCATCGTGAAAGCTCGAGGCATCGACAGCATCCATTTGTCGATGTCCCACGACGCCGGTATCGCGGTCGCGTATGTCATCGTCGAGTCGGCGAACGGCTCGTGATGGGACGACCAACTCGTGAGGCGCGAATCGACCTCGAGGCGCTGGCAGCGAACGTACGAACCCTGCGCGGGGTCGTCGCGCCGTCACAGACCATGGTGGTTGTCAAAGCCAACGCGTACGGGCACGGGGCGGTGGACGTGGCGCGCACTGCCGTCGAGGCGGGCAGCGAATGGCTCGGTGTCGTCGATATCTCTGAGGGTCTCGCTCTTCGGTCCGCCGGGATCCGCGTTCCCATCCTGGCCTGGCTTCACGGCGAGGATGCCGACTTCGAGGCGGCCGTCGAGGCGGGAATCGATCTCGGCATCAGCACCTTTCCACAGCTCGAGCGCGCGGCCGCAACTGCGGGTCACGCGCTGGTGCAGATCAAGGTCGATACCGGCCTCTCGCGCAATGGGGTGGAGACGGATCTCGCCGCCGAGATGTTCCGTCGAGCGGCAGCGTTTCAGCGCGAGGGTCGGTTAACCGTTCGCGGAGTCTGGAGTCACCTTGCCAACGCCGGCGAGGACGCGGATCGCGAACAGTTGACCCGCTTCGAGGCAGCAGTCGCGGCAGCGGAGGAGTCCGGTCTTCGCCCCGAATTGCGTCACCTCGCGGCGACCGCGGGCGCTATCTCGCTGCCGGAGTCCCGTCTCGACCTGGTTCGCCTCGGTATTGGCGTCTACGGACTCTCGCCCTTCGACGGTGTCAGCTCGGCGGACCTCGGACTGCGGCCGGTGATGGAGTTGAGCGCCGAAATCGTTTCCGTCAAGCGCGTCCCCGCTGGTACCGGCGTCTCGTACGGCTACTCCTATCGCACGCCGGCTGAGTCGACGCTCGCGCTCGTGCCGCTCGGCTACGCCGACGGCATTCCGCGCTCGGCGTCGTCAGCGGCACCGGTCTCGATCAACGGCAAGACCTATCGAGTGAGCGGCCGGGTCGCCATGGACCAATTTGTCGTGGACGTAGGCGACGACGAGGTCACGGTCGGCGATCGTGCAGTGCTGTTTGGGGACCCGTCCACGGGAGCGCCGTCGGCCGAAGACTGGGCCGCTGCGGCGGGAACGATCAACTACGAGATCGTCACGAGGATCGGCCCCCGGGTGACCCGCGTGCAGTCGTGGTGACCGACCTCATCATTCCCACCCCGGAGGCAATGGAGGGGTTGGGTGCCGCAATTGCTCGGCAGTTGCGTACAGGGGATCTGGTCTTGCTAAACGGTGAACTCGGGGCGGGCAAGACGACACTGACCCGCGGGATCGGCGCCGAACTGGGCGTGCGCGGCGCGGTGACCAGCCCGACCTTTGTGCTGGCGCGAACGCATCCGCGTCAATCCGGGGTGCCGCTTGTTCACGTGGATGCGTATCGTCTCGCCAGCGCGCTCGAGCTGGACGACCTTGATATCGACTTCGAGGAGTCCATTGTCGTCGTCGAGTGGGGTGCCGGACTGTTGGATGGCATAACGGAGACCTGGCTGGAGGTCGATATCGTGCGGCCATCGGGTGCGAGTGTCGAAACGGAAATTGAACCGCGCTCAGTCACGATCACCGGGCACGGCGATCGCTGGCAGGACTTAGGGTGGGTCGGTGCTGCTCGCAATTGACACCTCCGCCGGGACGAGCGTTGCGGTGGTGGATCGCGACGCCGGAATTCTGTCCGAGCTCATTGAAGCCGACACGCGTCGCCACGCTGAGGTCATCGGAACGATGATCCGTGGCGCTCTCGACCAGGCCGGCATCGCGGTAACCGACTTGAGTGGTGTCGCGATCGGAATGGGGCCGGGGCCGTTCACCGGGCTCCGCGTTGGCATTGCCGCAGCGCGCGCGTTTGCGCTCGGAATCGGCCGCCCCGTTGTTCCCGTGGTCAGTCACGACGCTGTCGCGTTCGGAGCGACCGACCCGATTCTGGTCGTCACGGATGCCCGCCGGCGCGAGGTCTACTGGTCGGCGTATTCCGGTACCGACCCCCAGGGGCTGCCAATTCGAGCATCCGGCCCGGGTCTCACCGGGCCAGATCAGCTGGCAACGACGGTGAGCGACTTCGCGACGTATCGCCGAGTCGATGCCGAGGTGGTGTCCGCCGCATCCATCGGTCTCGTTGCGGAACTGCTCTATCTGCACAAGCGGCCGTTCGCCAGTAGTGAGGCCCTGTACCTGCGTTCTCCGGATGTCACGATGTCTGCCGGACCGAAGCGGGTGAGCTGATGGACTTCGAGCTTCGGGTCGCGACTCCCGACGACGTCGACGCCATTATGCAACTCGAGACCTCGACGTTCGCGACCGATGCCTGGTCGGCAGAGTCGATGAGTAGCGAACTCGCGAGCGAGCACACCTACTACTTGTTCGCGTTCGACTCCCGCACGCCCGAGGTGCTCGCTGGTTACGGCGGATTGCTGGCTCCCGAAGACAGCGGCGAGGGAGACATCCAGACCCTCGCGGTGGCGCCAAGCGCTCGCCGTCAGGGTCTGGGGCGCTCGCTGGTCACCGCGTTGCTGGCGGAGGCGTCAGCCCGGGGTGCCGAGGAGGTCTTTCTCGAGGTTCGCGCCGACAATCCGACCGCTCGGGCACTTTACGACTCCCTCGGCTTCGAACAGATCGCCGTTCGTGCAAAGTACTACCAACCGGATGGCGTTGATGCCCAGGTGATGCGGGTGACGCTGTGATGGCCGTTCGAGAGTCTCAGGAGCCGCTCGTACTGGGCATCGAGACGAGTTGCGACGAGACGGGTATCGGAATCGTGCGCGGCACCCAGCTCCTCGCCAACGTGATCTCGTCGTCGATGGAGGAGCACGCACGGTACGGCGGTGTCGTGCCAGAGGTGGCCGCTCGCGCCCACCTGGAGGCGCTCACGCCCGCCCTGACGGCCGCACTTGCCAAGGCGCAGGTCAGTCTCGCTGATCTCGACGCTGTCGCGGTGACGTCCGGCCCAGGCCTGTCCGGTGCGCTCATGGTCGGCGTCGGCGCAGCCAAGGCACTGTCGATTGCCATTGACCGCCCGTTGTACGCGGTCAATCACCTCGTCGGCCACGTCGGCGCGGACGTGCTGAGAGACGATGGAACCCAGATCGAATTTCCGACGATCGCTCTGCTCGTCTCGGGTGGGCACACCTCGCTGCTGCTCGTGCGCGATCTTGTCTCCGACGTTGAGTTGCTGGGCGAGACGATCGACGATGCTGCAGGCGAGGCCTTCGACAAAGTGGCTCGTCTGCTTGGCCTGCCATACCCGGGAGGCCCGCAGATCGATCGCATTGCCGCCGCGGGCAACCCCAACGCCATCCGATTTCCGCGGGGACTGACCCAACCCAAGGATCTCGAGCGGCACCGATACGATTTCTCGTTTTCCGGCCTCAAGACGGCCGTGGCCCGATGGGTCGAGCAGACTCGGGATGCCGGGCGTGAGGTGCCCCTGGCAGATGTCGCCGCCAGCTTTCGCGAGGCGGTCGCGGATGTGCTGCTCACCAAGGCGATCGCGGCCTGCCTCGACCTCGAGGTTCCTAGGCTGCTGCTTGGTGGCGGCGTGGTGGCCAACGCCCGGGTGAGGGAGCTCGCAGCGGAGCGCACCGCAGCGGCCGGCATTGAGTTGAGAGTTCCGCCTCTCGACCTGTGCACCGACAACGGCGCGATGATCGCGGCGCTCGGCGCGCAACTGATAATGGCGGGTCGTTCGCCGTCCGGACTCGACTTCGGTGCCGACTCCACACTGCCGGTCACCGTCATCCAGGTCACCGTCTGAGTAACAAGTACTCCGCGTTGCTCCGTTGACACCCCCCGCTCAGGATGCCACTATGGGCACCGCTACGGCTTTTCAGCAGATCCCAAGGAGAATACCCAATGACCGATCCAGTAGTTCCCCCGGCAGCGCCGGCGTACCAGCCAGCCGCGGTTGGCCCGAAGACCAACACCCTGGCGATCGTCGGGTTCATCCTGGCCTTCGTTGTCACTCTCGCAGGAATCATCGTGAGCGCTATCGCGCTCAAGCAGATCAAGCAGACGGGTGAGGGCGGACACGGTCTTGCGCTTGCCGGCGTGATTCTCGGAATTGTCTTCTCGCTCTTCTGGGTTGTCTACTTCGTTGTCATCATCGGAGCGTTGATCTTCTCAGGCGCTGCGACCGCATCGCTGTCGGGGTACTAGGCCACGAGCTAAGACCAGCACTGACTGTGGGCCGACGCGCAAGCGGGCGGCCCACAGTTCACTTAAGCCGAAAACTACTAAGTTGAAATCGTGACCACTAGCCCCTACCCAGCTGCTCCCATCTCCGCTCCATCGCGGCCCACCAATGTGCTCGCGATCATCTCCCTGATTGCGTCGTGCCTCGGGTTCACGGTGCCCGGCATCATCATGGGACACATCGCTCTGCACCAGATCAAGAGCAGCGGCGAACAGGGGCGCGGTCTCGCGCTCGCGGGAGTCATCGTTGGCTACTGCCTGTTCGCTCTCACGGTTGTCATCGTCGTGGTTTACGTTCTGGTGATCGTGGGCTTCGTCGTGTGGGCAGGCGCGAACGCCTCACAGTTTAAGAACTTCGGCTAGGAAGCGCTAACCCATGGCCAAGTCAGCAGAGGACCCACCGTCGCCTGTGGATGCCTACGAGGCGCCCCTGCTTGCCGCGCCCGCGCCGCCCGCGGGAGCGCCCCCGGCGTCGCCCGGGTACTACGTAACGCCTGCTCCGCCTACTCCCCGTTCAGGGACGGGCGAGTTGAACGATCTCGCCGTTCTGGCTCTTATCGCCTCCTGCATTGGACTCTCGATTCCCGGTCTTGTCATGGGCCACATCGCGCTGTCCCAGATCAAGAAGAACGGCCAGACCGGTCACGGTTTTGCCCTCGCCGCCGTGATCGTTGGCTGGGCGATCACCGTGTTGGTACTGCTCGCCATCGTCGCGTTCATCGTCTTCATGGTTTTTGTACTGTCGGCGGCGAATTCAGCTGTGACTGACTTCGGCAACTTTGGTTAGGTGGGAAGCCCTGGATGAGTAGCAATCCGCCCGCCGGCGGCGTTCCGCCGGTCGAGCCCGTGCCAGTGGTTGACCCCTACGCCGCGGTGCCGCCTCCCCCGCCGCCGAGCTATGCCGCCCCGTCGTACGCGCCCGCCTACCAGGCCGGCTACTACGGAGCACCGCAGCCGCCGAAGGGCCTCGCGATCGCGTCCATGGTGACGGGACTCGTTGGCGTGTTCTTCTCGTTCGGCTACGGGTTGGGACTTCTCCCATCGATCGCGGCCGTCATAACCGGTCACCTTGCCCGCAAGCGCCAGCCATACGCGCGAGGAATGTGGCTCACGGGTCTCATCTGTGGCTACGTGGGGATCGGAATCTCGCTTCTCGCGATCATCGGGATCATTTTCTTCATCGTGTTTGTCGCGACGAACCCCGCATACAATTCGGACTTCTAAATTCGCTCTGCGAGTAACGCGACGCGCTTACCGCCCGATCTCGTCAGGATGAGCGCGGCCGATTCCTGACCCTTCAGGGACAGTTTGGTGCGCAACTGTGCCGGGTCGACATCCATCCCGCGCTTCTTGATCTCAAGAGTGCCGATCTTGCGCGCAGCGAGCTCGCGCTTGAGCACCTTTTCGTCGAATGGAAAAGTCTCGGTCACGCGGAACCCCGTTGCAAACGGCGTCGAAAGCGCCCTGTCCGCCGTGAAGTAGGCGATCGAGCGGTCCAGCATACGACCGCCGAGCGACCGCACCAGGTCGCCGATGAGTCGCGCTCGGATGACCGCCCCGTCCGGCTCATAGAGATACTCGCCGAGAGCGCCGACCTCGGCATCCTCGCTGTCTGCTGCGGCGGTGAGCTCGGACGTTCCCTCGTCGCTCACGATGAGTGCGGCGCGCGAAATGCCCGGGCGGGCCAGTGAACCGAACCAAAGCCCCACCTCGACCACTTCGCGCCCGACCGATACCCACTGCGCTTCGGCGTTCGCAGGCAGGAGGTCGCGATCGATCCCTGGCGCGAGCTTGATGCCGGTGGGGAACCGAGCGGCGAGCCCGAAGGCGAAATCGAGCGACGGCGACCAGTCTGCGGGATTGCTCAGGCGGCGAGAGGCGTTCCGCCGGGCGGGATCCAGGTAGATGCCGTCGACGCCCGACAGGTCGAATTCGGTGACGTCCTGGTTCTCGATCCGGGCATTCGACCACGGAGCGAGGTTAAACGACGCAATCGCCGCAGTGACCTCGTCACGTTCGACACCTGTCACCTCGAGATCGAGGGCCGCGATAGCAAGCGCGTCGGCACCGATGCCGCAGCCGAGATCAGCGACCCACGACACCCCGGCTCGCTGGAACCGGCCCGCGTGCTGAGCTGCGACCTGGAGTCGCGTCGCCTGCTCGAGCCCGGCATCGGTGAAGAGCATCCGATCGGCAAACGGTCCAAATTTTGATCGCGCCTTGGCTCGAAGACGGGATTGGCTGAGGACGGCGGCCACGAGCCCGGGGCCGTGTCCGGCCTTGCGAAGTTTCGCCACCGACTTCACGACGTCATCGGTGGATTCGTACGCCGGCAGCGAGTCAAGCAGCCGCAGACCCTCGGGCGAGAGCAGTTCCATCAGCTCGAGGGTTTCCATTCCCTCATCCTCCCATCTGGCACTCGGATTGAACGAGTGCCAGCCACCCTCTATAGTTGAGTTGGCACTCTCCTAGTGAGTGTGCCAACCACGGATTTGTTCCAACCAGCAGTCTTTAACTATGAAAGTGAAGGTGAACCGTGACGGTTTCCATCAAGCCGCTCGAGGATCGCATTGTCATCAAGCAGGTCGACGCCGAGACCACCACCGCGTCGGGCCTCGTGATCCCCGATACCGCGAAGGAGAAGCCCCAGGAGGGCGATGTCGTCGCAGTAGGCCCAGGCCGCATCGACGACAACGGTAACCGCGTCCCGCTCGACATTGCGGTTGGTGACAAGGTCATTTACTCCAAGTACGGCGGAACCGAGGTCAAGTACGGCGGGGAAGACCTGCTCGTTTTGTCCGCTCGCGATGTTCTCGCGATCGTCGTTCGTTAGTTAGTACTTCTGATTGACACCCAAGGTGTCTTGACGCGCAAGGGGTCCGGCAACAGCCGGGCCCCTTCTGCGTTCCCCGGCTAGGCTGACGCAATGTCCTCGAGCGTCGGATCGGAACCTCGGCCGGCCGGCAGGGGCATCCTTCTCGCGGTTCTCGCGTACCTGCTCTGGGGCTTTCTTCCGCTCTTCTTCCTACTGCTCGCGCCAGCCAATGCGTTGGAGATCGTCGCGTGGCGGGTGCTGTTCTCGCTGGTCTTCTGTGCGGTCCTCCTGACTGCCACGAAGGCATGGAGACACCTGGGTGAACTACTTCGGGATCGCCGGGTGGCTCTGACGCTCCTTCTCGCCGGCCTGCTGATTCTCATCAACTGGCTCGTGTACGTGTTCGCGACCCTGACTCACGAGGTGGTCCAGGCATCCCTTGGATACTTCACAAATCCCATCGTCACCGTGTTGCTCGGTGTCTTCGTGCTTCGTGAACGCCTTCGCCCGATGCAGTGGGCGTCGATCGGAATCAGCGCCGTGGCCGTGCTGATCATTGCAATCAATTACGGTTCGTTCCCCTGGATTGCGCTCGCCCTCGCCTTTTCGTTCGGACTCTACGGACTGATAAAGAAGCGGGTCGGCAATCGAGTGGATGCGCTGAGTGGACTCACCATCGAGACGATGTGGCTCGCGCCGATCGCGGTCGCGCAGCTTGTCTTTGTTGCCCTGACCTCGGGGCTGACCATTGGCACCATCAGCCCGCTGCAGACCATCTCGATGTGTCTCGCCGGCGTCGTGACGGCCGTGCCCTTGCTGCTTTTTGCTGGTGCGGCCCGGAGACTTCCATTGACGACCATCGGGCTGGTGCAGTATCTGACGCCGATCATGCAGTTTCTGATCGGTGTTCTCCTGCTGCACGAGGTAATGACGCCCGCGCGGTTCGCGGGATTTGTTTTGGTCTGGGTGGCCCTGATTGTGCTGACGATCGATCGATTTATGGCCGCTCAGCGCCCAATCGTTGCCACTGACCCGATATAACGATTTGACCGGCGTTACACGTCCGTAACACTTGCGAATTACTTGCAGCCTCTAATGTCGCTAGCCTGATCGGACGGCAGAGCACCCTGTCTGGTTCCGAAATCATTTTCCTAGAAGGAGCACCATGATTGAATCTCCGACCAAGCGACGCAGTTCGCGGTCGTTCAAGGCAACCCTGATTGGTGGTGTTGCGCTTCTCGGAGTCGCTGCCATCGTCCTGAGTGGTTGCTCGAACACCCCCGCGGCCGCGCCGACCAAGACGCTGAACCTGAAGCTCGGCACGATTCTTCCGCAAACCGGATCTCTCGCGACCCTCGGCCCGCCCGCAATCGAGGCGACCAACCTGGCCGTCGCCGACATCAACGCCGCGAAGAAGGGCATCAAGCTCTCCATTATTCAGAAGGACTCGGGAGACACGTCGACCAACATCGCGACGCAGTCTGTTACGAGCCTGCTGGCCAGCGGCGTCACGGCGATCATCGGTGCAGAGTCCTCGAGCACCTCACTGACCGTCATTGACCAGATCTCGAAGGCAGGCGTTGTCGAGTTCTCACCGGCCAACACGTCGCCGGCGTTCTCGACCTACGCCGACAACCACTTCTACTGGCGCACAGCTCCGTCTGACGTGCTTCAGGGCCGAGTGCTCGGCCAGAAGGTGCTGAAGGACGGCGCAACGAACGTTGCAGTCATCTACCAGAACGACTCCTACGGAACTGGGCTCGACACCAACGTCACCAAGGCCATCACGGCCGGCGGTGGCACGGTGACGCAGAACATTGCGTTCGACGTCTCGGCGACGAACTTCACCTCGGAGATCAACACCGCGCTTGCATCAAAGCCGGATGCCCTCGTCGTGATCTCGTTCGACCAGATCAAGACGATTGCACAGGAGCTGGCTACCACCGGCTTCGACTTCAGCAAGTTCTACGGTTCTGACGGCAACTACGGCGTCATCGACCCGAGCTACACGAACGCGGACATCGCGGGCGCGCAGTTCACCAACCCGGGTGTCAACGTGACCGGAGCCTTCAAGACGAAGCTCGACAAGTTCACGGCCTCGGCCGGGGACAAGGCGCTGACCGCGTACAGCTACGCGCCGGAGTCGTACGACGCGATCGTGCTGCTGGCTCTCGCCGCTCTGCAGGGTGGCAAGACCGACGGCACCACGCTGAAGGACAACCTGCAGTCCGTTTCGGAGGCCGGCACGAAGTGCACGACCTTCACGGATTGCGCCCAACTGATCGCCGCGGGCAAGAAGGTCAACTACGACGGTCTCTCGGGCCCGATCACCTTCGACGCGCACGGTGACCCGCAGCAGGCGTACAGCTCGATCTACAAGTACACCGCTGGCAACAAGAACGAGTTCGAGAGCGCCGAGTTCGGCG
>JADGOT010000313.1 GCA_017882805.1 Glaciihabitans sp.
ATGTCACGGGTACAACTGTCCCTGTTCGATCGCAAGCTGCTCGTCCCGGCACTCATCGAGGCCGTCAAGAAGCTCGATCCGCGCGTGCAGTGGCGCAATCCGGTGATGTTCGTGGTCTATCTGGGCACGATCGTCACGGCGATTCTGTATGGCCAAGCGCTAAGTGGCCATGGTGAGGCGCCGGCGGGCTTCATCCTTGCGATCACGATCTGGCTGCTGTTTACGGTCCTGTTCGCGAACTTCGCCGAGGCGCTCGCCGAGGGTCGTAGTCGTGCGCAGGCGGCGTCGCTGCGGAACATGCGTCAGACCGTGTTTGCGAAGAAGCTCATCGATCCCACACGTGCCCGCCGAGAGACGACGAGCACCAAGGCCGAGGATCTGCGCAAGGGCGACGTGGTGCTCGTCGAAGCCCACGACATGATCCCGGCAGATGGCGAAGTCGTGGAGGGCGCCGCGTCGGTCGACGAGAGCGCCATCACCGGCGAGTCCGCCCCCGTCATCCGAGAGTCGGGCGGTGACTTCACGTCGGTCACCGGTGGTACAAAAGTGCTGTCCGACTGGATCGTCGTGCGGGTGTCGGTCAACCCGGGCGAGACGTTCCTCGACCGCATGATCTCTATGGTGGAGTCTGCCAAGCGGCAGAAGACGCCCAACGAGATTGCGTTGACGATCCTGCTCGTAGCACTGACGCTCGTCTTCCTGGTGGTTATCGTCACGCTGCTGCCGTTCTCGCTGTTCAGCGTCGAGGTCAGCAAGGTCGGGAGCCCCGTGACGATTACGGCGCTCATCGCGCTCCTGGTCTGTCTCATTCCGACAACCATCGGCGGCCTGTTGTCGGCCATTGGCGTGGCCGGCATGAGCCGGTTGATGCAGGCGAATGTGATTGCTACCTCGGGACGAGCGGTGGAGGCCGCCGGGGACGTTGACGTGCTGCTACTCGACAAGACAGGGACGATTACCCTGGGGAACCGCCAGGCCACGACCTTTATTCCCGCGCCCGGGATCACGGAGCAGGAGCTTGCTGACGGCGCCCAGCTTGCGTCGCTTGCGGACGAAACCCCCGAAGGCCGCAGCATCGTCGTGCTCGCCAAACAGCGCTTCAACCTGCGGGAGCGGGACCTGCGTGCGCTCGGTGCGACGTTTGTGCCGTTCTCGGCTCACACTCGCATGAGCGGCGTCAATATCGGCGAACGCCAGGTCCGCAAAGGCGCGCCGGATGCCATCGCCAAGCATGTCGAGACCTTCGGCAAACAATTCCCGCACTTGGTCAACGATGCAGTGGACAACGTCGCGCGCCGGGGCGGAACGCCACTGGTCGTCGCCGATGGGGCTCGCGTGCTTGGGGTCATTGAACTCAAGGACATCGTCAAGGGTGGCATCAAGGAGCGGTTTGCCGACCTCAGGCACATGGGCATCAAGACGATCATGATCACAGGCGATAACCGGCTGACCGCGGCCGCGATCGCGGCCGAGGCGGGGGTCGACGACTTCCTCGCCGAGGCGACGCCGGAAGCCAAGCTCAAGCTGATCCGAGAGCATCAGGCTGAGGGGCGCCTCGTCGCCATGACGGGCGACGGCACCAACGATGCCCCGGCACTCGCCCAATCGGACGTCGCGGTGGCTATGAACACCGGCACGCAGGCGGCCAAGGAAGCCGGGAACATGGTCGATCTCGACTCCAATCCGACCAAGCTCATCGAGATCGTCGAGACCGGCAAGCAGATGCTGATGACTCGCGGCGCCCTCACGACGTTCTCGATCGCCAATGACGTCGCGAAGTACTTCGCGATCATCCCGGCGGCGTTCGCGATGACCTACCCGGAGCTCAGTGCGCTCAACATCATGCATCTCGCGACGCCGAACTCGGCAATTCTCTCGGCGGTGATCTTCAACGCCCTGATCATCGTCATCCTGATCCCGCTCGCCATCAAAGGCGTCAAGTATCGACCGCTCGGGGCAGGCCCGCTGCTGCGTCGGAACCTGCTGATCTACGGGCTCGGCGGCATCATCGTGCCATTCCCGGGCATCAAGCTGATCGACATGCTGTTGGCCGCCGCTGGCTGGGCCTGAGGAGTAGAGATCATGTTCGCACGCACCATTCGACCCGCGGTGACCCTGTTGCTCGTGATGACGGCGCTGGTCGGGATCGCCTATCCGCTCGTGATCACGGGAATCGCCAAGGTGGCGTTCCCACGGCAGGCCGCCGGAAGCCTGGTCATGAAGGACGACAAGCTCATCGGCTCGACGCTGATCGGCCAGACCTTCTCTGACCCCAAGTATTTCTGGGGCCGCCCGTCCGCCACTGCTCCCCAGCCCTACAACGGCGTCGCCTCCTCGGGCTCCAACCTCGGGCCGCTCAATCCGGCACTGATCGACGCAGTAAAGTCCAATGCCAAGGCGTTGCACGACGCAGATCCCGACAACACGCAGCCCATCCCGGTTGATCTTGTCACGGCCTCGGCGAGTGGTCTCGATCCGGAGATCAGCCCGGCCGGCGCGCGCTACCAGGCAGGGCGCGTGGCCCGCACGCGGGGCATCGCGCCCGCGCAGGTCGAGGCGCTCATTGCCGCCCATGTGCAGGGCCGACTGCTCGGATTCATCGGCGAGCCGCGGATCAACGTCCTCGAGCTCAATCTGGCGCTCGACGAGTTGCACTGACCGCCGCTCTGCGCGACCCCCGGCACGTCGGGGCACATTCAATGCTGGTCGGCCGTCGCCCGCCCGGGTGGCGCGCAATGGTCTGGCCCCTTTCGACGAGGAATGTCACATGAAATGCTCAAGAGTCACACTACTGGCCGTTCCCGTGCTGCTCTCGGCCTTCAGCCTGGCCGCGCTCGCGGCAGACGAGCCGGCAAAGCCGCCGGCGCCCTCGCTCACCGACGTGCTCGCGGCCTCGAACCTCACGGTCTCGGGCTACCTCGATGTGTCGTATCAGCACTTGGACGGCACGGGGCAGTTCGCGAACGGCAGTCCGGATCGCGTGTTCGATGCCCGGCAGGACAGCTTCTCAGTGCACCAGGCGGCGGTCACGATCGCCTATCAGCCCAAGGAAGGCTTTGGCGCGCTGGTTAACCTGATCGCCGGCCAGGACGCCGACGTGTTCGCGCCCTACGACATCAATCCGGGCGCGCACTCGAAGTTCGACTTTCCGCAGGCCTATGTGCAGTACGCGACTGGCCCGCTGACGGTTATTGCCGGCCGCTACGTCACGCTCTCCGGTTTCGAGACAATCGACCCCCGGACGGATACCAACTTCTCGCGGTCCATCCTCTACGGGTTCGCCATCCCCTTTGCGCATACCGGTGTCCGCGCGACGGTCGTGGCGAACGACCAGTTCACACTCAACCTCGGCGTCGTGAACGGCTGGGACGATCTCAAGGACACGAACTCGGCGAAGACCCTCGAGTTCGGCGCGACGTTTACGCCAGTCAAGGCCCTCAGCCTCACGGTCGATGGGTACGTGGGCAAGGAACGGGTTGGGGGACTGACCGAAGTGGGCCCCGAAGGGCAGCGCAAGCTCGTGGATGTCATCGGCAGCTGGAATATCACTGACGCGTTGGCCCTGGTCCTCAACTACGATTGGGGCCGCCAGGACGGCGGCGCAATCGACGGCGGCACTGCTCGCTGGAACGGCCTTGCCGGCTATCTCAACTACGCGTTCAATGACCACTGGCGGGCGTCGCTCCGCAGCGAGTATCTGGACGACCAAGACGGCTATCGCACGGGCTTCGTCCAAAAGTGGAAGGAGACCACCCTGACCGTGGCGTGGATGCCGAACAAGGCCGTCGAGCTGCGGCTCGAGGGCCGGGCCGACCGCTCGGATCAGACGGTGTTCGTCAAGGACAACGCCTACTTCACGTCCGAAGGCGACC
>JADGOT010000045.1 GCA_017882805.1 Glaciihabitans sp.
CGTTCACAGGTCTCCTTGTGTCAGGCTTCGGCGGGTGCCGGTGCAGCATACTTCGGTGGGCGTCTAGACTCGCGCCTGACGGCGGGGTGGACGAGCTGGCGCCGAGTCTGATCGTTGCTCCGATGGAAGGCGAGACCAGATCTATGAAGGCCGTTCTGCTGGCAGGTGGTCTGGGAACCCGGATGCGGGAGGAGACGGAGTTCCGTCCGAAGCCAATGGTCGAGGTCGGCGGTAAGCCGGTCATCTGGCACCTGATGAAGCTCTTCTCGGCGTACTCGATCACGGACTTTGTGATCTGTACCGGGTACAAGGGTGAGCAGATCAAGGAGTACTTCCTCAACTACGCCGCCCACAACAACGACTTCACGATCACACTGGGGCAGTCCAGCGACCTCGTCTTTCACGACGATCACCTGGAGAGCGACTGGCATGTGACGGTCGCTGACACCGGACCGACCACGTTGACCGCTGGAAGGGTCGAGCAGATCGAGCGGTTCGTGCAAGGTGAGCGGTTCATCGTGACGTACGGCGACGGTTTGGCTGATTTGGATGTTTCCAAGTTGCTGGCGTTTCACGCTGAGCACGGGCGCAAGGCGACAATCACCACCGTCCGTCCCCTCTCGCGGTTCGGACTTGTTGATGTCGAAAACTCCCTGGTGACGAGGTTTCGGGAAAAGCCGCAGATGGACGACTGGGTCAGTGCCGGCTTCTTTGTCTTCGAGCCGTCCGTGTTCGACTACCTGCGCAACGGCGATGACATGATGCTGGAGCACGAGCCACTGGCGCGCCTCGCAGCCGAGGGCGAGCTGGCGGCCTACCGGCATGACGGTTTCTGGCAGCCCATGGACACCTACCGGGAGTCCGTCCTGCTCAACGAGATGTGGGACAAAGGAACGGCCCCTTGGAGGGTCTGGTAGTGATCCAGCGAGCCGAGCCGAGCAAGCGCAAGCTCATCTCGGTGGTCATCCCGGCGTACAACGAGTCTGACTGCGTGGACGAGCTAGCGCGGCGTCTGCAGGGCGTGATGAAGGTCGAGCCTGCCTACGACTTCGAGGTCATCGTCGTGGAGAACGGGTCGGAGGACGACACCTGGGAGAAGCTGAACCGCATCCACGTGAGCGACCCCCGCTTCAAGATCCTGCAGCTGGCCCGCAACTTCCGCATGGACGGGGGGTTGACTGCGGGACTCGCCCACGCGAGCGGTGACGCGGCCGTGGTGATGACCGCAGATCTGCAGGACCCGCCCGACCTCATCTCCGCCTTCCTCCGAAAGTGGGAGGAAGGGTACGAGAACATCTACATGGTCGTGAGCGAGCGACAGGGCACGGGGCCGTTGCGGACGTTCAACAGCAAGGCCTTCTACTGGTTGGCTGGGAAGTTGACGGACGGCGCCATTCCGCGCAATGCCAGCGACTTCCGTCTCGTGGATCGTGGAGTGTACGAGACCATCAACCAGATGCAGGAGCGGAACCGCTTCGTGCGCGGCCTATTCGCCTGGGCTGGATACAAATCGATCGGTATCCCGCACGTGCGGCCGCCCCGGTTCGGGGGAGAGTCGAACGCACATTCGTTGAAGGTCCTTGACCTCGCGTTCAAGGGTATCTTCGCGCACTCGTACGTCCCCTTGCGGCTGATCACGGTGACGGGGCTCCTAGTTTCGCTCATCTCGGCGATACTTCTGGTCGTTCTCTCTCTGCGGTTCTTCTTCGCTGGAGTGCCCTTTGCAGGCTTCGGCACGCTGGTCGGATTTATTCTGCTGCTGTTCGGGATCCTGTTCTCCATGATCGGCGTGATGAGTGAGTACATTGGGCTCATCTATGAGGAAGTCAAACAGCGTCCAAACTTCATCGTGCGTCGCCGGGTTGGTCTATGACCGGGCTACGGGGCGTTCGGGGTGTGTTCGACCACCAAGTGATGCGCTTTGTGATGGTCGGCGTCGTGAACTCGGTCTTCGGCTTCGGCGTGTTTGCCGGCCTGCAGCTCACCATCGGTGGGGGCATTCATTACCTCGTGATTCTCGTGATATCTCACGTGCTAAGTGTTCTCGAGGCATACGTGTTGCAGCGATGGCTCGTGTTCCGGGTCAGCGGGCGCTGGTGGCGGGATCTTGCGCGGTTCTGGTCGGTGTACCTGGTGGCGCTGGCGATCAACCTGGTGGCACTGCCGCTACTGGTCGAGGTCGCACACGTATCGGTTCTGCCAGCGCAGGCGATCGTCATGCTGGGTGTGGCGATGGGAACCTTCGTCGCGCATCGCAGTTTTACTTTCCGCCGCCCCCTTGGCCCGTCCGACCATCCCGGTGCTGTGGAGATCCGCCGCGCCCTGGGGCGGGAGGCTTCGTCGTGACGGACGTGGAGGTGCCGGCGCGAACCGCGCTCGTCGTAGGGGGATTCGGGGCTCTCGGGTCGGCTATAGCTGCGCAGCTTGAGGCAGACGGAGCGGGTGTTCTGCGGACGTCGCGTAATCGGCACGCCGGCGTACGCAATGCGATCACCCTCGATGATGACGACGCGTTACGTGCATTGCCGGTGCTCGAGGCCGTCGTGTGGGCTCAGGGCGTCAACGTCAACGACCGGGCGGACGCGCACGAGTCCGAGGACTTTTCGCGGATGTTCGAGATCAACGTCGGCCTCGTGGCTCGCCAGCTGCGCTCACTCATCACCGCGAAGCGTCTTGCTCGGGGCGCGCGTCTGGTAGTCCTCAGCTCCATCTGGGAAGGGGTGGCGCGGCCCGGGAAGTTCTCCTACACCGTCTCGAAGGCTGCGGTCGGCGGGTTGGTGCGTGCCGCAGCCCTGGATCTGGCGCCGCAGGGCGTCTTGGTGAATGCGGTTCTGCCCGGCGTCGTCGACACGCCGATGACGCGTACGATGCTCTCGACGGGGCAGATCGAGCAGGTGGAGTCTGCTACAGGGTTTCGCAGGATGATCGTCCCCGAGGATGTCGCAAGCCTCGTCGGTTACCTGTGCTCACCGCACAACACTGGCGTGACTGGCCAGTCCATCGTCGTCGATCTGGGGTTTTCTGTTGGCCACCTTGTCTGAGTTCACCGTGCGGTCCTCCTCGGGCAGCTACGACGTCCGAATCGGCCATGGGGGCTTCGCCGCAGCCATGTCGCGAGGTCATGACGTTGTGGTGATCGACGCGGCCCTGCGGCACATGGTTACGGAGCCTTCTGGGCCCGTGCTCGCGGTTGAGGCGTCAGAGGACACCAAGACGCTGGCTGGTTGTGAACGCCTCATCCTGGAGCTTCGTGAGGCTGGCGTTCGCCGCGGTGACCATGTGCTCGCAGTGGGCGGGGGGATTGTGCAGGACATCGCGACCTTCGTCAGCGACGTCTACATGCGCGGGTTGGCATGGTCATACGTGCCGACCACCCTGATGTCCATGGTCGACTCGTGCATCGGCGGCAAGAGCTGCATCAACGTGGGAGATGTCAAGAACCTGGTCGGCGGCATCTACCCTCCCGATGCCGTCATCGTCGATCCCGCGTTTCTCGCATCGTTGCCTCCGACCGCGATGGCGGCTGGCTTCTCCGAGGCCGTGAAGATCGCGTACTGCCGGGGCCCGGAGGCTTTTGAGGGTTACCTCGAGCAGTACGACCGGTTCGACGTCGATCCGACCGCGCTGATCGAGCACGTACTTCGCGCTAAGCGATGGTTCGTCGAGATCGACGAGCACGATCAGAAGGAGCGCAGGCTTCTGAACTTTGGGCACACGTTTGGTCACGCACTTGAGACGGCTGTGGATCACACCCTCTGCCATGGGCTC
>JADGOT010000046.1 GCA_017882805.1 Glaciihabitans sp.
GACTCGGAACGAGACCGAGTTCTTCGAGCTGCAGCTCGGCTGCCAGCGGGCGGGGGTGACACTGGCGACGCTCAACTTCTGGCTGGCCGTGGCCGAGCTCGAGCAAGTAATCGATCGAATCTCGCCGCGTTTGTTGATCCATGGTCCTGGTCTCGCTGAGTCGGCGGCAGCCCTCGACGTTCAACCGACCCTTTATCTCGGCGCAGATGGGGCTGGGGCTTCGTATGAGAAGTGCATTCAACGCGCCGACCCATTCCGCGGCCGTCCCGCGATCGACCCCGATGCCGTCGCAACGCTGCTTTTCACCAGCGGCACGAGCGGGCGGGCGAAGGGGGTTCCAATGACGAACCGCGTGATTTTGGCTCGTCAGGCACAGGCGGCGATGGAGGTACCCATCCAGCCCGGTGCCGTCTTCTTCCAGCCGCAGCCCATGTTTCACATGTCATCGCAGGTCAGTTACGCGTGTGCGCTGATGGGGGCGACGACGGTCTTGAACCAGGGATTCGAGACCGACACGGTCGCAGACGCGCTCGCCCGACACCGGGTGACGCACCTCCAGACCGTTCCGACGATGTTGAGTCGCTTCATCGAAGAGGTCGATCTCGGGAGCCTCGAGCGTCGACACCTGAAGATGGTCTTGTACGGCGCGGCAGCAATGCCGGTTCCACTGATGACACGGACGATGTCCTCGTTTCCAGGGTGCGAGTTTCTTCAGTGGTTCGGGATGACCGAGACATCGGCTTCGTCGATCCTCAGGCCGCCTGACCACGACCTCGGGCGGCCGGAGCTCCTGTTGTCGGTCGGGACCGATTCCGTGCTGGCGACGACATCGATCGTCGATGAAGGTGGCGGCGAATGCGCGCCCGGTGAGATCGGCGAGATCATCTGCCAAGGCCCGTGTGTCGTGGATGGATACTTGAACGATCCGACCGCGACGGGTCTTGCCATCCGAGCGGGGTGGATGCACACCGGCGACCTCGGCTATCGATCGGACGATGGCTACCTTCATCTGACCAGCCGGCTTCACGACAAGATCGTTTCCGGTGGCGAGAACGTCTATCCGACGGAGGTCGAAGCGGTGCTCTACCAGCATCCGGATGTCTTGGAGGCTGCGGTGATCGGACGACCAGACGCGCGGTGGGGCGAAGCGGTTCACGCATACGTGGTGATCCGTCCCAGCGCGGATGTCGGGCCAGATGAGCTCCGGCGGTTCTGCCGCTCGCGGATCGCTGGCTACAAGACTCCGAAGGTGGTCCACGTTGTCGAATCGCTTCCCAAGAACGCGATGGGAAAGATTCTGCGTCGCGAGCTCCGAATCGAATCGCCGAGATAGCGCACGCTACGACGCGCGAGCTGCACGCAGGCCTTGACCGAGCAGGTGCTCCATTACTTCGGCGACGTCTTCGTCGGAAGTTGTGACGTCCCAACCGAGATCGAGACGCGTGTAGCTCGGCTGGTCGAACATGGCGACCACGAGCTCACTGACCACGACCGGATCGAGCTGCGAATTGACCACACCCGTTCGCTGGCCGTGGCGCACCACCGTCGCGATGCCCTGTTGAAATCGCTGACGCATTGCGGTCCATGCATGCTCGAACTCGTTCCCCGGCTCGATCAACTCTCTCCACACCCGGTACAGCGCTGCGTGCCTGCGGTAAACGTTGAAGTAGGCGGTGGCTCCCTGGCGCACGACGAGCCTGCCGCTCTCATCGGTCGGCATGGTGGTCTCCTTGTAGAGATCCTCCTCGACCGTGGCCAGCAAGCTGCGAAAGATATCTTCCTTGTCAACGTAGTATCGGTAGACGGTCCCCGAGGCGACACCGGCCTCTTCGGCAATGTCGTAGACCGCGGCGCCGGCAAACCCAAGTCGGCCGAACACTCCGACGGCCGCTGTTCGAATTGCCTCCCACGTCCGAATCCCGCGCGCCGACGTCGGGAAGGTACGGCCTTCGGCGGGTTGCCATTTGAGAGCCAGCTCAGGATTCATGTTCCGTATAGTCCTCGCTCGACGAGATGTTGAATCGCGGCACCGACAGCGTCGGCCTGCCCGCGCTTCGTCCATCCCATGACGACGGTGTATGCGTAGTAGTCAACGGTGTCGACCAGGATCTGACCCGCGATGAGCGACTGCCTGGGATCCAGTCCGGCCGGAAGAAGCCGCGTCACCAGGGCGACCCAACCCTGTCGCATTCGCTGTCGCTCGTGGGCGACATCGGAGCCCGCCTTGGTGAGCTCCGCGCCGGCTCGAACCACACCCGGTGCCCCCTCGCTGAGCTCGAGCCATTTGCGACACGCCTCGCGCAGGTCATTCGACTCGCCAAGGGCCAACGTGAGGTCACGATCCCATTGGGCGAGCAGCGTCCGGTACAATGCCTCTTTGCCCGCAAAATGCCGGTAGAAGGCGCCGGTGGTGACGCCGGCGTCGGCGCTTATGTCCGTCAGGCGGGCGCGAGAGAAGCCGTGCGATGCGAAGCGTCGAAGTCCCGACTCGATCAGCGCTTGGCGTGTCGGCTGAACTCGCTGTCCGTTCCCCGTCGGACGGCTAACCGCCACTTGGTTCCGCCTGAGCTTCCATCACACGCCCCATCGCTTTGAGATAATCCGGTGTCACATTTACACTATCAAGCATGCCGAACGACCTGACCGCCACACGCCCCATCGCCGTAGGCCTCGCCCTTCCGCAGTTGGGGCCGCATGCAACGTCGAAGGCGATCCGTGCGTTTGTGACCAACGCCGAGGACTTGGGGTTCGACAGCGTGTGGGTGCAGGAGCGGTTGCTCCTTCCCGTCACTCTCGAGTCCGCGTACGGTGGCGTCTCGAGCAGCCGTCCACCTGATCGCTATCGAGATGTCCTGTCCCCGACCGAGCTCATGGCCGCCGCTGCAGCGTGGACGTCGCGAGTTCGCATCGGCGCGAGCGTACTTGTCGCCGGCTATCACCGGCCTGTCGAACTCGCCAAGCGACTGGCGACGATTGACGTGTTGTCCGAGGGTCGATTGGACGTCGGGCTGGGTGTGGGCTGGTCTGATGAAGAGCACGTGGTGTCCGAGGTGGATCCAAGAACGCGCGGTGAGCGCTGCGATGACTTTATAGAAGCACTCCTTGAGTGCTGGACCGCGGATACCGTCACCCATAATGGACCGTTCTTCACGATCCCTCCGTCTGAGATCGGCCCAAAGCCCGTTCAACGACCTCACCCACCGTTGCTCTTCGGGATGTTTTCAGAGGCGGGCTACAGGCGAACCGTGCGTTACGCGGATGGTTGGACCTCTTCCGGCCTGAGTGTTCGTCGCACGCGTGCGACCGTCGACAAGCTCAACGCCCAGCGGTCGGCTGACCAGGCGCCACTCTCTGTCCACCATCGGATCTACTTGCGATCTCCCGTCCCCGAGGTCGCCGAGCTCACGACGATCGACGAGGTTGTCGCGGAAGTGATCGCCTGTCGCGAGGCTGGGTTCGA
>JADGOT010000314.1 GCA_017882805.1 Glaciihabitans sp.
GGGCGTGCCACAGCGCAGGCACGGCTGATGCTCCCGACCGTGCACCCACGTTCTGCGGCCGCGTCGAAGGTCGCCGGTGGTCACTCGTTCGACGCGGTCGCGGTTGGTCGCAATCAGCTTGTGAGCTAGATCGACGAGCCCGGGAAGGTCGGCGATCTCGCCGACCGGACGGGTCGGAAGCACGCCGCGCAAGAAGCACAGCTCGTTGCGATAAACATTGCCGAGTCCTGCCATCACGCGCTGGTCGAGCAGGGCGAGGCCGATAGCACGATCCGAATCGGCGGCAAGGTTGCCCGCAGCGAGAGCGGCATCCCAGTTGGTTCCCAGCAGATCCGGGCCGAGGTATCCGACGATCTCGTCTTCGCGCTCTCGTGGCACGACCTCGAGTTCACCGAGTCGGAAACCCACCGTGACCACGCCCGGTACTCCGAGGATCGCCCGGGCCTGGAAGGCGGGACTGCGCCAGCGCGCACCATCCCGGTAGATATCCCAGGATCCCTCCATCTTGAGGTGGCTGTGGATGGTGAACTCGCCGATTCGGTGCAGCAGGTGTTTGCCCACGCTGACCACGGACTCGACGCGCTCGCCGCTGAGGTCGACCGTCGCGAAGGCGGGCACGCGCAGATCGCATCGGTCGAGCACCCGTCCGGCCAGCACCTCATTGAGTGCACGGGCCGAGCGGTAGACGGTGTCGCCCTCGGGCACTAGCGGCCCACCGCGTAGCCCTGCATCCCCCGGGGGTTCGCCGCTGCCCGCATCCCATCGTCGCCGAGACTAACGGCGGACAGTCGGCCGAGCGTCCATGGGCCAGACTCCACAACCTCATGACCGCGCGCGCGGAGCCCATCCAGCACTACCGCGCCGATCCGATCCTCGACAACGGCACCGGCCGGGGTCCGTTCACGCGGCCAAAAGGATTCGGTCGGCGACGTCGTGTGCAGATTCGGAGCGTCGATCGCCTGCTGTAGCCCGTATCCGCCCACGAGGTGTCGCAGGAGGAAGGTCAGCTGCCACTGGTCCTGCTGGTCGCCACCGGGGGTGCCGAGTGCAGTGGTCGTGCCGTCCGGGGCGCGAACCAGCGTCGGGCTCAGGGTGGTGCGTGGGCGCTGGCCGGGGCGCAGGCTACTTGGCAGCCCATCCTCGAGCCACGTCATTTGTAGTCGTGAGCCAAGGCAGAAGCCGAGGTCCGGGATGTGGGGCGAGGACTGCAGCCACCCACCCGACGGCGTAATGGACAGCACGTTTCCGAAGCGGTCGGCGATGTCGAGGTGGCAAGTGTCACCGCGGGTCACACCGTTCCGCGCGACCGTCGGTTCGCCGGCACCGGCGAGGCCATCGCCCGCAGCCGAAGCGATTCCCGTGGTCGGGATGCGCGGTTCGCGCCCAGCGGGACTGCCGGGCCTCTGATCCCGCGAGGCAACATCCGTGACGAGTTCGCGTCGGACGGCCGCGTATTCGGGCGAGAGAAGGATGTCGAGTGGTGTTGATCCGTCGTCGCCGTACCAGGCGTCCCGGTCGGCCAGCGAGAGCTTCAGCACCTCGAGAATGGTGTGGGCACCGAGTTCGGCCCCTGGATCGAGCCGTTCGTCGTCGTAGCCGTCGAGGATGGCGAGCGACTGCAGCAGGGCTGGTCCCTGCGTCCAGGCACCGGCCTTCAGCACGGTGTTGCCGCGGAAAGAAAGCTCGACCGGGCTCTCCCAGGTCGCGGAGTAGTCCGCGACATCCGCAGCCGTGATCACCCCGGAGTGATCGCTACCAGAACTATCGCGCAGGGCGCTGCGGCAGAAATCCGCTATCGCCGCAGCGACGAATCCGGTGCGCCACTCTTCTCGTACCGCGTCGATCCGTTCCTCGCGACTTGCTCCTACTCCGCAGGCGAGGAGCCGTCGCAGAGTCGCTGCCCAAATCGGACGCGTGTGGATGCTCTCCGTCTCGACCGAAAGCCATGCGTCGGCCGAGGTCGGCCAGTGCCCGCGGAACAGCTCCTCGACGGCGCCGATCGTTCGGGTGACAACCGGAAGCACCGGATAGCCGACTTCTGCGTAGTGCAGTGCGAATTCGAGAACCGTGTCGAGCTCCCAGGTGCCATGGTCGCGCAACAGCAGGAGCCAGGCGTCGAACGCGCCCGGAACCGTTGCAGCGAGCAGCCCGGCTCCCGGAACGAGATCGAGACCGAGCGCGCGGTAGCTGGCGACGGATGCGCCGCGGGGCGCTGCCGCCAGACCCGCGAGCACGCGGGGTTGCCCTCCCGCCGGCGCGATCAGCCCGACGAGGTCGCCGCCGGGACCATTGAGGTGCGGCTCGACGATGTGCAGCACGAACCCCGCCGCAACCGCGGCATCGAAAGCGTTGCCGCCGCGCTCGAGCACAGCCATCGCGGACTGGGATGCGAGCCAGTGCGTGGACGCCACCATGCCGAAGTTGCCGCGGAGGGTAGGCCGCGTCGTGAAGTCGTGGGGCGGAGTGAATGGCATGCCTCTAGCTTCTCAGCAGGGTGCACCAGCGCACAGATGTTAGGTACGGAGAAACCTCCGAATGTCCTCCGAAGGGTGGGCTATCCGGGCGCAAGGGGTGGACTTCGTACGGCAACCTGTGGTTAGCCTGTAATTGCTAGAGCCAGTGCCGACCATCGTCGCCCGTCGCATCCTGTCGCGGGTTTCAGGCGTAGTCGGGCTCAATCACCGCTGGAAAACGTCCGGGCAATTGCCTCGGATACACGCGTCAACGATGTCGCTGCACGTCTTTCGAACCGTGGTCGCTTCACGCGCCCTCGCCAACGAACGGAGCGCTCGCATAATGGCAACAACCTGGAAAGACAAACCGTACCGAGGGCGCAGACGCTCAGATGCCACACCGCTCGCGCGGAAAGTCGAGAACTCGGCAGCGCAGTCACCGACCCTGCTCCTGTTCGTGGTGGTGGCCGGAATCGGTGTGCTCACCTACAGCGCGTTCCTGCTGAATCCGGCGAACCGCGGCGACTGGTTGCCCTACTCCCTGGTCATCACCGCGGAGCTCGTCCTCGTGGTGCAGGCGCTGGTCTCGATGTGGACGATTCTCTCCGGAGGACAGGATCCCCGGACGTTCGTGTTCCATCATTCGCAGGAGCGACTCTTCGACGCCGAACTCGTGGAGCGAGACGACCTCCGAAACCGGCCTCAGGACTGGCCCATGATTCTCGGCGATCGAGTCGTCGAGGTCGATGTTTTCATCACCGTGTTCGGGGAGCCGCTTGAGAAGATCGCTCGTACCGCGAGCGCCGCAGTTGCTATTCGGGGAAAACACAACACCTGGATACTCGACGACGGTGAGTCGGATGCCGTCAAGGATCTCGCCGGAGATCTGGGTGTCCGCTATGTTCGCCGGCACACACATGACGGAGCCAAGGCCGGCAACATCAACCATGCGCTCACGGTCTCCGCTGGCGAGTACTTCGCCATCTTTGATGCCGATTTCGTTCCCAGCGAGGACTTCCTCTACGAGACGCTGCCGTTCTTCATTGACGACAACGTCGCCTTCGTGCAGACACCGCAGAGCTACGGCAACATGACCAACCTCGTCTCGCGCGGTGCGGGCTTCATGCAGTCCGTCTTTTACCGCTTTATTCAGCCCGGACGGAATCGGTTCAACGCCGCATTCTGCGTCGGCACGAACGTGCTCTTTCGTCGACTTGCGGTCGAGGATGTCGGGGGGATCTGCACCGACTCGAAGTCCGAGGATGTCTGGACCTCGCTTCGCCTCCACGAACGTGGTTGGCGCTCGATTTACATCGCTCTGACGCTTGCAGTAGGAGATGCTCCCGAGACCATCGAGGACTACACGAAGCAGCAGTTGCGGTGGGCATCCGGTGGCTTCGAAATCCTCCTGCGGCGCAACCCCCTGAGTCCCCGGACCAAGCTCACCATCGATCAGCGGATTCAGTACTTCGTGACGGCAACCCACTACCTCGTGGGGATCACGCCGGTGCTCCTCATCTTCGTGCCACCACTCGAGATCTATTTCGATCTACGTCCGGTCAATCTCACCGTTACGTGGATCACCTGGCTTCTGTTCTATCTGGGTTTCTACGGACTTCAGATCCTGCTCGCCTTCCACACCATGGGCTCGTTCCGGCTGGAGACACTCGTCATGGCCGCAGTATCGTTCCCGATTTACATTCGGGCGTTCATTAATGTCTTCTCCGGACACGAACAGAAGTGGCACGTCACCGGATCATCCGGTAAACGCATGTCGCCTTTCAACTTCATCGTCCCCCAGGTGCTCTTCTTCGTATTCCTGTTGCTCACGTCCCTCGTCGGAATCGTGAAGGACTACGGGCACGAGACACTGACCCTCGCGACAGCGTGGAATGTCACGAACACGATCGTTCTCACCGTCTTTATCTGTACTGCCATTCGCGAATCGCACCGCGCTCGGATTATGGCTAAGCCGCGCCCGGCGCTCTATCCGACATTCGCCCGCACACCGCGCCCGCCGTCGACCATGGCTCTGCCGGTCGCGCGATCGGCGCATGCCTATCCAGCTCCGGCGCGCGAGTTCGCGGTCGCGGCGTTTGACGAAACGGGAAGGAACTCTTCATGACCTGGTCGAATCGCTTTCGCCTGTTCCTCGGGCTCATCGTCGTATTGGTCGTTGTGCTTGGATGCACGCTGATTCTGAGTCAGCGGGAGACCGAGGTCGACAGCAGGTCCGCGTCCGTGAAGGCAACGACCTACTCCGTTGGAGCGGACTATGCAGGCACCGTGATTACTCAAAACGTCAAACAGGGTGACACGGTGAAGACCGGCCAACCACTGCTCACTATTCAGAGTGCAACGCTCGCAGCCGCGCTGGCCGCGAAAACCAAGGTGCCGTCAAGCACCGCCTATACGGTGACGGCCCCGGGCATGCTGACGCTGCTCGCCACTCAGCCCGGAATCGTCTCGACGATTGGGGCTCATGTCGGCGGATTTGTGAGCGCCGGGAGCGCACTGGCCACGATCGATCGAGCCGGGTCGCTCTTTGTCCTGGCTGACTTTCAACTCGATCCGTATGACTTTTCGCGTGTTCAGAAGGGCGCGAAGGTCAATTTGATCCTCCCCAATCAGCAGCAGCTCACAGGAACGGTTGCGCGGATCAGCGTCACGACCGTCGGTGGGAAGGCCGATGCCAGCATCGAGGTGCACAGCGCGCAGTTGGTACGCGGTACGCACAACGGTCTCGTCATGCCGGGAACGCCGATCAGTGCAACGCTTCGCCTCCGGCCCGACGGACCCCTGGGCGGATTGAGACAGAGTTTTGTCAGTTTGCTGGAAAAGGTCGGGCTGTGATCGGAGCGCGCACTACCGTGGCGCTCCGCGTGGCGAGCGTTGCCGCGTTGATAGCAGTGCTCGCCGGCTGCGCGACTTCGAGAAACGCGATCGGATCGCCGTCGGCCCGCAGTCTCACCTCGGCGCTATCCAGCGTGCCACATCGTTCGCTGGCACCCATGCCGGTGGCGAGACTCGCAAAGGGGTTGATCCCCCCAACCAATCGCTGGTTCGGAGGTCTCGTGTTTGGGGACGCGCCGCAGCCCGTGTTTCCGCTTCCGCTCTCGTTTGGGCTTACACAAACCGGATTCGCTTTTGGTGTGCCGCCGGTTACGACCAGCGCCAACACGATCACGGGGGAGTTTGCGCCGTCGGTGGTCGTCGACGTCGCGGCGGCGTCTGCCGAGGTGACGGCCTACGACCAGGCATCCGTGACCATCGCACAGCGGGCCTCGGATGGGTCACCGATTGGTTCGGTGGTCATTGCCGAGGGGTCGCCCATTGTCACGTACACCGCAGCGCGGGAGGGAAGCGTCGGGCTTGGCCAGCCCTACGACTCGCTCGGAAACGGGCTCTACAGCAGAACGGTCGATGGCTCGAGCTACGGGCTACAAACTCGCGGTCGGCTTGACGGCAACGTGGTCCACCTCGCGAAAGGACAGACCGCGGTCTGGTTCGCCGTGCCAAAGGGGCGCAGCGTTTCGCAACTCGCACCGCACGTCTCCGCACTCGAGTCAGTGTCACTGTCCTACGCCGTCACGGGAAACAAGGCGTCGACGACACTGGCCTACCACTCGGTGGGGAATTCGATGATTGCGGCCCTGCCATCACAGCGCACCGCCTTGATCGCCCCGGCGGACTGCGGGCTCGGCCAATATCCCTCGGTGTACGGAACTCTCTCACTCTGTGCGGGCAACTCCCTGTCGTGGAACTCCCCCGCGCTCGCAGCATCCGACGTGCTGGATTCACGCAAACTGACTGACGCTGAAAAGGTCGAGCTTCGCGGAACGCTGGCGAAGGACGTTGCCGAGACGCCACCCCTTCCGACTGACAGCTATTTCGGCGGCAAGGCGCTCTATCGGCTCGCAAACCTGTTGACGATCGCCCATGACGTGGGCGACGACTCCGTCGCCGCGGATTTGCAAAAGCAACTCTCTGCCGCTCTGACGAAGTGGACGACCCCGAACGGGTGCACGACACGGTCGACGGAGTGTTTCGTATATGACGCGACCGCGAAGGGGATCGTTGGACTTGCCCCTTCCTTCGGGTCAGAGCAATTCAACGACCACCATTTTCACTACGGCTACTTTCTCTATGCGGCGTCCGTGGCGGCTCGGTACGACTCGTCACTCATCCCGCACCTCGCGCCGGTCATGAATTTGCTCGCGGCAGATGTCGCGTCCCCGAGTTCCTCGAAGTCGTTTCCGCAGCTCCGGGTTTTCGATGCGTATGCGGGTCATTCCTGGGCGTCCGGTTACGTGCCGTTCGCCGATGGTAACAATCAGGAGTCGAGCTCAGAGGCAGTGGATGCCTGGAACGGACTCGCCCTGTGGGGCGCGGTCACCGGCAACCGGCAGCTGGAGACGGAGGGGACCTGGCTGCTCTCCTCGGAGGCAGCATCAGCGAAGGCGTATTGGACGAACTTTGACACCAGCGCCGCCGTCTATACGGGCTTCGAGCACGGCGTCGTTGGCATCAACTGGGGCGGCAAGCGAGACTCGGCCACCTGGTTTAGCCCGGACGCCAACGCAAAGCTCGGCATCCAGTTGATTCCCATGAGCCCCGTGTCCGACTATCTGGGCGGGGACCCGCAACGAATCGCGTCAAACGTCAGGGAGGCTGCACCGGGCGGGTTCACCGTGTCGTTCGGCGACTACCTGTTGATGTACTCGGCGATGAGCGGGAAGTCTGCATCTGCATCCGCTCTCACCACCGCGCGGTCATTGCCCGACAAATTCATTGATGACGCGGACTCGCGAAGCTATTTGCTCGCGTGGATCATGACGAGATAGCTGAATCCGCTGGTGTTGGACTAGTCGAGTGCGCTTCGCACGTCGGTGTGGACGAAATCGGTGCCTTTGTAAAGGAGTGACTCGTTGCGTTCTTTGGCCAGCGCATAGGCGAAGCAGTCGCCAAAGTTGAGGCCGGCGGGATGTCCGCTACCTTTTCCGAAATCGCGGTAGGCCTCGCGAGCGATTCGAACCTGCTCTGCGGTCACCGGCTCGACGACTAGCCCACTCTCGCGCACAATCTGATCGAAGATTCTGGATGTCACGGGGTCTGCGGTGCGGTCGGCCACGATGCACGCCTCGAAGAGGTTCGCGGCGGAGATTGACAGGTGATCCGTGCTCTCAATTGCTGCCGTGTAGAGGTGTGCGTCCGTCTCGGCTCGGGTGATCGCGATCAGCGCAGAGGTATCGACAATCACCTGGGTAACCCGTTCTCGTCGTACAGCCATTCGTCCGAGTTCTCGAAACGCTCCGGCCCCATGCGCTCCGCGCTGCTCCGGCCAAGCTCGAGGAGTCTCTCGCTTAGGCCTTCACGAGCACTGCGTCGGAGCTGTTCCAGTCGTCGTGTCACTGCGTCTTCGACGGCCTCGGTCTGGCTCATGCCACTCAGTGTTGCAAGCTCGCGCACCAGCGCGTGCGTGCGCTCGTTCTTGATGTTCAAACTCATGGGGGTAATTCTACCACTGAGAGGTAGAGGTCTACCGTCGAGCTACTAAGCCCGAAGCCGGAGACCCTGCGGGGTGGGCGCGAAGCCCGCGTTCGTGAGCGCCGTGCCGAACGGGGTGCCGATTGAGAACTCACCGTCGACGCGCTCAACCCGCAGCTTGCCCAGCCCGAGACGCACGGTTGCGGCGATCGAGACGGCGGCGGCGGCCAGTACTGCCTCGTCGGCTGTGAACGTCAACACGGTCTTGCCACCGCGCTCGATGTAGGCAGCGAGCCGGCCATCTACGAGGACGACCAGCGCGCCCGCCTTGCGGCCCGGTCGGTGACCCTCGGTGGTCGGCCAGCCGAGCGCCGCACCGTAGGGGTTTGCGGGGTCGGTGGCCGCGAGAGTGATTGCCGCCAGTTCGGGTACGGCGCTGTCGTCTCGAGTGAACTGGCGCAGGCGGTCGACGGTCGCGCCGGTTCCGAACTGTGCGCCCCCGAGGCCATCCACGAAATAACCGCGGCGTGCTCGACCGGTCTCCTCAAATGACGAAAGTACCTTGTACGCGAGGGCGAAGCCGCCGCGGATGCCCTCGCTTGCCACCGCGCCCCGCGTCACGATGCCGTGCCTCTCCAGTAGCGCCTCGGCGGTCGCCTTGGCGCGAATTGTGGTGTCTGCCTCGGCGAGCGGGAGTAGGGACCATCGCCCGGCAACGGTCGGTGGTCCGGCCTGCAGTGAGGCCAGCGATTGGCCTCGTCCGCGATACGCGCGCGCGCGGGGTGCGCGACGGGGCGCGGCTTTGCCGCCGAGGAACGAACGCAGGGGCGCGAAGGTGTCGTTGGTTACAAGGCCAGCCCAGACCAGGTCCCAGAGCGCGGTCGCCAGCTCGCGGTCATCCGTCGAGCCGACTGCAGCACCGAGCTGTCGGAAGAAATATGCTCCACCACCAGCGAGAGCCACGAGGATGTCTCGCTGGAGTTCTGTCGTCTCGCTATCGGTGGTCTCCGGCAGGGTCAATGGAGCGGTATCCGCGAGGTGCAGACTCACCCAGCCGTCGCTCCCGGGAAGTGCTCCGGCACCCGACCAGAGCACCTCGCCCGACACGGTGAGCTCATCCAGCCAGGCCTGCGAGTATTCGGGAAGGCGCACAGGGAGCACCAGCGTCTCCCAGGCGGAGGCGGGCAGCGCCACCCCGCCGAGCTGATCAACGATCTGAAGGAGTCCGTCTGCTCCACGAAGCACGCTCCGCGTCGTGGGGGTCGAAACGTGTTGCCAGGAGGGAAGGAACCGACCAAGAGTGTCCTGCGAGACCGGCTCCACCTCGTGGCGCAGAGCCGCAAGCGACCGGCTGCGTAGTCGTCGAAGGATCTCGGCATCGACCCACTCGCTCCCCGAAGCGCCGGGACGGAATTCGCCCTCGACTACGCGGCGGTCGCTGCCGAGTCGTCGCAGCGAATCGAGCACGACGGCAACCCCGAGGCCGAAGCGCTCGGCGACTGCGGCCGCAGTGAAGGGGCCATGGGTTCTCGCGTAGCGACTGACCAGGTCGCCGACCGGATCTGACACCGGATCGACAAACGCTGTGGGAACCCCGATCGGGAGGGCAACGCCCAGCGCATCCCGAAGTCGGCTCGCGTCTTCGATGATTGCCCACCGGTCCACACCCGCGATGCGGGCGCCCAGTATTCGGTGAGCGCGGGTGAGTTCGTCGAGCCAGGTGGGTACGGACCCTTCGACGAGCTCAGGGACCACGCGCGCGATGATCTCATCAAGCGACAGCGGGCCGAGAACACGCAAGAGGTCGACGACTCCCTCGAGGTCGCGTGCCTTGCGGTCAGGCGCCAGGCGCTGTAGTTCAAGCTCGGTTTGCTCGAGCACCTTCGGATCGAGCAGTTCGCGCAGTTCTGCCCGTCCGAGCAGCTCGGCAAGAAGCGTCGGGTCGAGGCTGAGCGCGGCAGCCCGGCGTTCGGCGAGAGGCGAGTCGCCCTCGTACATGAACGCAGCCACGTACCCGAAGAGAAGCGATCGAGCGAACGGCGACGCGGATTCCGTCTCTACCTCCACGATACGGATGGCGCGTCCGGCGATCTGAGCCGTCAGAGTCATTAGCGACGGAAGGTCGTAGACGTCCTGAAGTACCTCGCGCACGGTCTCGAGCACGATCGGGAAGCTCGGATACTTTCGTGCCACCTCGAGCAGTTGGGATGCGCGCTGGCGCTGCTGCCAGAGCGGCGACCGTTTGCCGGGGTTGTAGCGAGGCAGGAGAAGAGCACGCGCCGCACTCTCCCGAAAGCGCGAGGCAAACAGCGCAGACCCGCCCACCTCATCCGTCACCAGCTGTTCGAGCTCACCCGCCTCGAAGACGAAGAGGTCGGCGCCGGGGGGCTCGGAGTCCGTGTCGGGCAGCCGCACGATAATGCCGTCATCGGCGGCCACCGCGCCACTGTCGTAGCCGTAACGCTCACGCACCCGAGCAGTGATCGCCAGAGCCCAGGGTGAGTGCACCGGCATGCCGTATGGCGAGTGCAGGATGACCCGCCAGTCACCGAGCTCGTCTCGGAATCGCTCAACGACCAGGGTCTTGTCAGTCGGAACGTGCCCGGTCGCGACCTTCTGGTCCGCGATGAACGACACGAGGTTGGTTACCGCACGCTCGTCGAGCCCGCCCGCGCGCACGCGTTCGAGGGCGGACTCGGATGCGCTCGTCGACACCTCCCGGATGAACGCGCCAACGGCCGCGCCCAGTTCGGCGGGTCGGCCGAGGCCATCCCCCTTCCAGAACGGGATTCGGCCGGGCTGCCCGTACGCGGGGGCGACCATGACGCGGTCGTGGGTGATGTCTTCGATGCGCCAGCTGGTAGCGCCGAGGGCGATGACGTCGCCGACTCGCGACTCGTAGACCATCTCCTCGTCGAGTTCGCCGACCCTGCCACCACCTCTGGTCCCTGAGCCTGTCGAAGAGGCGCCGACCATGAAGACGCCGAATAGACCGCGATCGGGGATGGTGCCGCCGCTCGTGACCGCAAGGCGCTGGGCACCCGGCCGACCGGTGATTGTTCCGCTCACCCGGTCCCACACGATGCGCGGCCGAAGCTCGGCAAATTCGTCGCTGGGGTAGAGGCCGCTCAGCAGGTCGAGGGTGGCCTCGTAGGCGCTTCGGGGCAGGGTCGCGAAGGGCGCGCTCCTGCGCACGGTCTCCCACCATTCCTCGAGCTGGATCGGTTCGAGTGCGACTGCGGCGACGGTCTGCTGGGCCAGGATGTCGAGCGGATTCTGTGGAACCTTGAGCGCCTCGATCTTGCCCTCGACCATCCGCTCGCTCACGACGGCGACGTGGATGAGGTCGGCTCGGTGCTTGGGAAACAGCACCCCGCGCGACACTTCGCCGACCTGGTGGCCGGCTCGACCTATACGCTGCAGGCCACTCGCGACCGAGGGTGGCGACTCGACCTGCACGACCAGGTCGACCTCGCCCATGTCGATACCGAGCTCGAGGGTGGAGGTGGCGACCACGCACCGCAGGCGGCCGGACTTCAGGTCATCCTCGATTAGTGCGCGCTGGTCTTTGCTGACGGAACCGTGGTGGGCGCGGGCCAGTAGCGCGGCCGTACCCGCCGAAGTACCTGATGCGCCAGGCATGGCTGCGGGCAATCGACCTGTCCCTGAGCCCGCCGAAGGGCCCACAGCGACGAGTCCTTCGACAAGCTCAGGGACCAGACCGGGATACATCCGCTCGGCATACAACTCGTTGAGTCGACCGGTTAGGCGCTCGGCAAGACCGCGAGAGTTGACGAACACGATGGTCGACTGGTGCTCGAGGATCAGGTCGACGATGCGCTCCTCGACGTGTGGCCAGATCGACCCCTGCGACCCAGTGCCGGCCGACGGGCCGTCGAGTTGAGCGGACGTCCCCAGCTCGCTCATGTCGTCGACCGGAACGACCACTCGCAGATCGAACTTCTTGGTCGAGGGTGGCGCGACGATTGTCACCGGGGCGATGCCGCCCAGAAAACGCGCAACTTCCTCGCGGGGCCTCACCGTTGCGGACAAACCGATGCGCTGTGCGGGCGTCGCGAGCAGGGCATCCAGCCTCTCCAGCGAGAGCGCGAGATGAGCACCACGCTTGGTCGCGGCGACCGCGTGCACCTCGTCGACAATGACAGTCGTAACGCCGAGCAACGTTTCGCGGGCCGCCGAGGTCAGCATCAGATACAACGACTCCGGCGTCGTGATCAGGATGTCTGGAGGAGTGCGCGCCAGCAGCCGGCGATCCTGCGTCGTCGTATCTCCCGACCGAACGCCAACGGTGACGTCGGGGGCCGGCAGCCCGAGACGTCGCGCGGTCTGAGTTACGCCCACGAGAGGAGAGCGCAGGTTGCGCTCGACGTCCACGCCGAGCGCCTTGAGCGGGGAGATATAGAGGACGCGGGTTCGCCGCTTCGGATCGGTAGCGGGGTTGGAGAGAAGCTGATCGATCGACCACAGGAATGCGGCGAGAGTCTTGCCCGACCCCGTCGGAGCAACCACGAGCGCATGCGAGCCAGAACTGATCGCATCCCAGGCTCCAGCCTGAGCGGTGGTTGGCTCCGCGAACGCACCCATGAACCAGTCCCGGGTTGCCGGGGAGAATCGGTCGAGGGCGCTCATTTGATCATCCTGCCGCTAACTACTGTCAGACGGCACTGCCACCCTCGATGAGAACCGCGGCGATGAAGCCGCACACGTCGGTCTCACTCATGGGAACCGAGGAATTCCGCGATGTCGTTCAGCTCATCGGTGGAGACCGAGTGCGCGAGATTCTCGTAGATTCGAATCGTCGGAGTGGAGTGAGCGGGCAGCCACTTCCCGGTTCGCTCAATAGCGGTCGGCGGGACGATGCGATCCATCGTGCCTCGACCCCAAAACACCGGCGGCCTGAGACTTGCCAGCGCATCGTCACCCGGGCTGGGGCCCTCCGAGACGAATCCGGAAATCGCGACGACTGACGTGAACTGGCTTGGCCGGGTGCGCAGTGCCTGAAGCGCGACCACCGCGCCCTGCGAGAATCCCAGAAGGCTCACCGAGGTGAACTCGAGGGTGTCGAGCCAGCCAAGGAAGGCGTCGGTCGCCTCATCCACATCGGCCGCGGGCGGCTCGACAACGCCGCGCTCGGCGAACGAGAACCATGCCCATCCGCCGTTCTCCGCAATCGGGGCGCGCACCGAGGCGATCACCGGGGCAAGCGGAAGTCGCGGCGACAGTTGGAACAGGTCGCCCTCGTGGGAGGCGTACCCGTGCAGCAGTACGAGCAGCGGGCGACCGGCACGCTCGCGCTCTGGCGCCGACCAGATTACGGCGTTGCTGTCGAGGTTCATCCGTTCCACGCTACCTGCTGCGGGCCGCGCGGCGCCCGCGTGGGTGAGAATGGAGCATGAGCTCAGTAGGCACACCCGACCCGAACCCCGGCTGGCTATCTGAAGACGAGTTGGCGAATGCGCGACGCCGACTCCCACTCCTCTATGTCGAGGCCGTGCCAGTGCGAGTAGATGGCGTCGGTCAGGTGACCGAGGTCGGCATCCTGCTTCGCGCCAACGCGGACGGCGACATCACCCGCACACTGGTCTCGGGGCGGGTGCTGTTCGGAGAAAGCCTGCGGGAGGCGTTGTTTCGGCACCTCGAGAAGGATCTCGGGCCGATGGCTTTCCCGCTGCTACCCGCGTCGCCGGTACCGTTCTCGGTCGCGGAGTACTTTCCGTTCCCGGGGGCACAATTTACTGATGATCGTCAGCACGCGGTGTCACTCGCGTACGTCGTGCCGGTGACGGGCACGTGCGAGCCACGTCAGGACGCGCTCGAGCTAACCTGGATGACCCCGATCGAGGCGGCATCCGATGCGGTCGCCTCCGAGATGGAGGGCGGTCGCGGCTCCCTGCTCAAGGCTGCGATGGCCTCGGTGGGGCGCCTCTTCTAACTCGGGACTCGGCGAGCGAAGGGATGTCCGCCCAGGTGGATCATCCCGATGGTGGGGTCACAGCGGGGGCTCGCCGACTACCCGGCCCATCGGTGGTGAACCGCACAGAGGCGATGAGTCCGCCACCCTCCCTCGCCGCCACGGCGGCTGTGGCACCGGATGCCGCCGCGAGTTGCGCAACGATCGCGAGGCCGAGACCGCTGCCCCCGGGCGCTGCGCTCCCGCGCCAGAAACGGTCGAACGCGCGCTCTCGATCGTCCGCAGAAAGGCCGGGACCCCGATCCGCAACGGAGAGCGTAGTGTCACTTGCGCTCACCGCGATCGTGACATCGATCGTTGACCCCGTCGGCGCGACCGCGAGTGCGTTGTCAATGAAGTTGTCGAGGATCTGGGCGGGCGCCAGTGCGATCGCGAGCACGCTGCTCCTCGAAGGCGCCACGAGCCCGATCTGGACTCCGGACTCGTTCGCCAGGGGTTGCCAGTGCGCAATTCTCTCGCGCGCAGTGGTTAAGAGGTCGACGGACTCGACGGGTTCCGCCGCGGACTCCGCCCTGCTTAGCCGCAGGAGGCCCTCGATGATGTCAGATAGGCGATCGACCTCCGCCTCGGCCGCGATCAGGCGCGTGGTAGCTGCGGCGGGATCGGAGACCGTGAGTTCCCGCGCGCGCTCGAGACGAAGTCTGAGCGCGGTCAGTGGTGTCCTCAGTTGATGGGAAGCATCCGAGGCGAAGGCTCGCTGTTGTGCGATCAACCCGTGCAGCCGCTCGGCCATTACGTTGAAAGATCGAGCGAGCGACCGGAGTTCGCCGGCGCCTTTGCGCTCGTCGGCACGCTCGGCCAACGAGCCGTCCGCGAAATGCTCGGTCACGACGCGTAGGCGATGGAGCGCTCGCGCAATGCTCGCAGAAAGGATGTAGCCGACGAGCCCGGCGAGAATTACGGCAGTAAGCGCGGCGAGCGCGAGAAGCCCCAACTGGGCGTTGACCCGATCGGCGATGACCTGCTCCGGATAGGTCAATCGAACGGCACCATAGACGTTGGTCCCGCTGAGAACCGGCACCGCCACGTAGAGCAGTTCCTCTGAGAGGGTCTTTGAAAAGCGTGTGCCCGTCGTGATATGACCGGACAGCGACTTGCCGATTTCAGGCCTCGAGAAGTAAGAGGATCCCACCACGGAGTCATCGGTATCGCTCGTGAAGACAGCGATGCCACGGGCGTCGGTGATGACCACCCGGGCGCCCCCGGCCGTGTGGTAGTCCTGCGCAATCTGAGTCACTGTCGAGTAGTCGGCTGAAGTGCCGGACTGCAGCGGCTCTTCCGCTCGCGCTGCCAGTACGAGCGCGTCCCGCTGAAGCGAGGCGAGGATGTTCGCCTGCTCGGTCTCACGCATGTACTGGCTGAGAGGGATGTCCTGAACGAGGAGCGCCAGCAGCGTGACCGCCATGAGTGCGGCCATCACTCGCCACTTCATGTGGGCGAGCCGAATCGAAAGCCCACGCCTCGCACCGATTCGATCCACGAACTGCTTCCGAGCTTCTTTCGAATCGCTGCGATGTGAGCGTCAAGCGTTTTAGTCGTCCCGTACCAATTCGTGTCCCACACATCACGCAGGATGTCTGAGCGTTTGAATACAGCTCCCGGGTCGCGAGTCAGGTACACGACCAGGTCAAACTCTTTGGCGGTGAGATGGATCGACTCGGTCGCGAGTGTCACTCGCTGGGATCGAAGGTCGATCACAAGATCACCGAACCGCCGCTCGGCGCTCGGTTCTCGCGCGGCAGGATCGAATCGCCGGTTAACGGCGCGAATGCGTGCAACTAACTCCCGCATTCCAAATGGCTTGACGAGAAAGTCGTCCGCCCCCATCTCCAGCGCGAGTACCCGATCAATCTCCTCGTTGCGTGCGCTGACGACAATGATCGGGACGTTTCCAGCCGCGCGAATTGCCCGGCACACTTCGGTGCCGTCCATGTCGGGGAGCCCGAGATCCAGAAGCACCACATCGGGTCGGTACGTCGAGAGTGCGCTTAGGGCCTCGCGGCCGGTTGCCACGTGACGCGATTCGATCGCCGCGCTGGTAAGGCCGTCGGTGATTCCGTCCGCGACGGGGGCATCGTCTTCAACTACCAGCACCCGCATGGCTCAATTGTGGGGTGCGCACGGGTAAGGCGGAAGCATCGCCTTGGGCTCGCCCGGATATTGGACAGATCTTGGATATTGACAGGACCACCGTTTACCATCGCGCCCGTAGCTTGGAATCATGAAATCACCTCTCATCATCGGTCTTGTGGCCGCAAGTGTTCTTGGAA
>JADGOT010000315.1 GCA_017882805.1 Glaciihabitans sp.
CCGAATTCGCCGCCGTTCGACCGAGGCAGCTGTCGGGCGGGCAGGCCCAACGCGTGGCTCTCGCTCGCGCCCTCATCCTCGAACCACCCCTGTTGCTGCTCGACGAGCCGCTTGCCGCGCTCGATGTGAGCGCCCGTGCGAGCGTCCGAGCGCAGCTGGGTGACGTGCTCGGGGCGTACGGCGGCGCGACAGTTCTGGTGACGCACGATCCCGCAGATGCGCTTGCGCTCGCCGACCAACTTGTTGTTCTCGCCGCAGGCACGGTCGTACAGCGGGGGGTTCCCTCCGAGGTTGCCGCCGCTCCACTCAATGACTACGTCGCGGGACTCTTTGCGCACTGATTGGGTCGATCGCCTAGCCTTGACCAATGACGATCGCGCTCGGGATTCCGACGCTGGCGGGCAAGCGTGCGAGCCCGGGCCCGCGCCCCGACGGTGCCACCGAACTGCGGGATAGCTGGGGCCGCGTCGCGACTGACCTGCGAATTTCGCTCACCGATCGCTGCAATCTTCGCTGCACCTATTGCATGCCCGCAGAGGGGCTGCCGTTCGCACCGTCAGACCAGCTGATGCAGGCGGATGAGATCGCTCGGCTTGCCGCCGTCGCCGTGCGCGATCTCGGCGTGCGTCAGGTGCGGTTCACGGGTGGCGAGCCACTTCTTCGCAAGGATCTGGTCGATGTCATCGCTCGCGTTGCCGCCCTGGGGCCTCGCCCGGAGATCTCACTGACGACCAACGCCATTGGTCTCGCCTCGCGAGCGCAGGCGCTTGCCGATGCGGGACTCGACCGCATCAACGTTTCGCTCGACACGGTTCACGCCGCGACCTTCCTCGCGGTTACTCGGCGGCCGTTCCTGGCCCGGGTGCTCGATGGAATCGATGCCGCAGCCAGAGCGGGGCTCACTCCGATCAAGATCAACGCGGTACTTCTGCGCGGTGTCAACGATGATCAAGCCGTCGAGCTTCTGGAGTGGTGTCTTGCGCGTGGACATCAGCTTCGGTTCATTGAGCAGATGCCGCTCGACGCCGACCATTCGTGGGAACGCGACACGATGGTGACGGCGGCCGAGATTCGGGCGTCGCTCGACGAGTCGTTCGCACTGGTCCCGACCACCACACCTCGCGACGGCGCACCAGCCGAGCTGTTCGATGTCTACTCGGGTGGTGAAGTTCGAGGCCAGGTCGGCATCATCGCCTCCGTCACGGAGTCGTTCTGTTCCGACTGCCGACGCACCCGACTTACCTCGGAGGGCGCAGTTCGCAGCTGCCTGTTCTCGCACGCCGAGGTTGACCTGCTCGGACCGCTGCGGGCCGGAGCTTCGGACTCAACGCTCGCCGAGCTTTGGCGCGAGGCGATGTGGGCGAAGCCATCCGGTCATGGATTGGATGCGGGAAGTTTCGCAACAGATAGCTTTGTTCAGCCCGAGCGCACCATGAGCGCGATCGGCGGCTAGTGGTCGAGCTTCGCTTTTTCGCGGCGGCGCGGGCCGCGGTCGGTTCGCCCACGGCATCCGTGCCGGCCGGTTCGCTGTCGTCGGTGCTGGCAGGGTTTGACAATCCGGTGATCGCCAAGTGCACGTTCCTCGTGAATGGCATTGCAGAGGCCGACCTCGCCCGGGTACTGACAGACGGTGACGTCGTGGATGTACTGCCACCGTTTGCGGGTGGCTAGGCGCGTCGCATGCCACCGCGTAGTGACGCGGCCTCGATCCCCGCGGCGCGCAGTGCCAGCGCAGCGCGGTTCGATCGCACGCCTGTGGCGCAGTAGACAACGACCGGGCCGGTAACTCGACCGGGATCGTGCAACAGGAGCCCGAGCGGCAACAGGGAGTCGCCGGCCAGATGACCAGCCTCATGCTCATACGGCTCGCGCACGTCGAGAACTCGCCACCCGGCCGGGATCTCCTCGACCTCCAGACTGGTGTCGATCTGGGGGACCCCACAGAAGTCGTCATAGTCGATGAGCTCGGTGACCGGAATGCGAGTGGGGGACCGCCGGAGAGTGACCTCGTGCCATTCGGCGACCAGGGCATCCAGAATCTGTACCCGACCGAGCAGCGGTTCACCGACACCCGTAATAAGTTTGATCGCCTCGGTGGCCATCATCGAACCGATTGTTGCGCACACGCTTCCGAGCACCCCCGCCTCATTGCACGAGAGCACGTCGCCGGGCTCGGGCGGAACCGGATGCAGGTCCCGGTAGTCGACCGAGCGACCGTCGGGGCCGCCCTCCCAGAACACGGTGACCTGACCGTCGAAGCGCAGGACGGAACCCCATACGTACGGCAGTCGAAGAATCGCCGCTGCGTCGTTCGCGAGATACCGGGTTGCGAAGTTGTCGCTGCCGTCGACAATCAGGTCGTAGTCGCCAAAGAGCTCGAGCGCGTTCGCCGAGGTCAGCATTTCGTCGTGTTCCAAGACCCGGATCGAGGGGTCAAGCGCGACGATCGCACGGGCGGCGCTGGTCGTCTTGTGTTCGCCGATCGCGCCCGTCGAATGGATTACCTGACGCTGCAGGTTCGACAGGTCGACAACGTCGAAGTCGACTATTCCGATCGTGCCGACGCCCGCGCCGGCAAGGTAGTGCAGCACGGGCGAACCGAGGCCGCCCGCACCGATCACGAGAACCCGGGCGGCACGCAGTCGGCGTTGGCCATCGATACCGATGCCGGGCAGCGCGATGTTGCGGGCGCCGCGCTCGAGCTGCTCGGCGCTGAGGGGCCCTCCCGGCTCCACTATGGGCAACATTCCCCCACCCTACGGTCCCCGATCGGGACCGCTTGCAGTTTGTTATGGGCGAGTGAGTACGAGAGGGTCACCGTCGGTGATGGCGAGAGTGTGCTCGAAGTGGGCGGCTCGCGAGCCATCGACGCTGCGCAGTGTCCAGCCATCCCGGTCGGTGTAAATGCGGTCGGTGCCGAGCATGAACCACGGCTCGATCGCAAAGACCAGGCCGGCGCGCAATGGCAGCCCGCGCCCCGCTCGTCCATCGTTGGGCACGTGCGGATCGCCGTGCATGGTACGGCCCACGCCGTGTCCGCCGAACTCGAGGTTGATCGAGAGTCCGGCTTTGTGGGCGACGGCTCCGATTGCGGCCGAGATGTCGCCCATCCGGTTGCCCGGTCGAGCCTCGGCAATACCCGCCTCGAGGGCACGCCGGGTGACGTCGACGAGCTCGACATCCTGTGGTCGTGGCTTGCCCACGATGATCGTGCGGGCCGAGTCGGCGACCCAGCCATTCAACGAGGCGGCGAAATCGAGCGAGAGCACGTCGCCATCCCGAAGCTTGTAGTCGAACGGAAGCCCGTGCAGCGCAGCGTCGTTGACCGAGAGGCAGATGTACTTGCCGAACGGTGATGCACCGAACGACGGGTGATAGTCGACGTAGCTGCTGACGGCGCCCGCCTTGCGAATCATGTCGCCGGCGATCTTGTCGAGCGCGAGCAGGTTCACGCCGACAGCGGATGCCGCGGCCGTCGCCTCGACCACGCTCGCCACGAAGGCGCCTGCGGGCCGCATCTCCTCGACCTCGGCGGGGGTTCGAATCTCGATCATCGGATGTCGGGAAGCGCGGAGTGGTCGCGTAGGTACTGGTTGGAAATCATGCGGGCGGCGTCGATGAATTTTTGGTCGCCCTGCTTGTCGAGTAGGAAGGCACGCTGCAGCAGCGCATCTGCCACTTCAATGGCAACCTCCACATCGAACAGCAGCTTGTCATCTGGTGTGAATTCGTACTTCTCGGCGAGCAACCCAACGAGCGCCCGTGCGAAGACACCGTTGTTACTGAATTCGGGCTCGAGGAAGCGGTCGTCGATGATGTCGCCGAAGCGCAGTGCCCGGAAGCCGGGCTCGGCGCGGTTGAACTCGATGAAGGTGTCGATCGCGATGTCCACGGTCTGTCGCCACTCGACCGAGTCGCCGCCCAGCAGATCGTAAATTGTCTCGGTGAAGCGGGCAAGATTGCGCGCGGCCAGCGCACGCAGCAGCGACTGGATGTTCGGAAAATAGCGGTACACGACGCCAACCGAGGACTCGCTGCGGGCCGCAACATCGCTCGTGGTGAGGGCGTCAATGCCGAGCTCGTCGATGAGCCGGGCGGCCGTATCGAGAAGGTGAGCGACTCGCTGGGCACTGCGTTGCTGCACCGGCTCGGTGCGCACCATCGCCTGGAGCCCGGTCGGTTCCGTTGTGTCGCTCATCCGCGTTCGCAGCTTTCCGTAGTTTGTGGCAGAATTGCCCCTTGTGCCGTGTCCGGCTCTGCCTCAGGGGAGCCGACAACATCTCGGCGCGAACCTCATTCTTTCAAACGTTCGACCATTCGAGAACTTCGAGTACTAGAACAGAAACCGTAATCGACCTGTGGCGGTTACAGAGAGCGAATTTGCCATGAGCCATCTCCTATCAGGAGTGGATGCAGCATCCCTCCGCACCGACGTGCCGGACTTCCGTCCCGGTGACAACGTCAAGGTGCACGTCAACATCATTGAAGGCACGCGCGCGCGCGTCCAGGTCTTTCAGGGTGTCGTCATCCGTCGCCAGGGCGACAGTGTTCGCGAGACCTTCACGGTTCGCAAGGTCAGTTTCCAGGTCGGCGTCGAGCGTACGTTCCCGGTGCACTCCCCGGTCATCGACCACGTCGAGATCGTGACCCGCGGCGACGTTCGCCGCGCCAAGCTTTACTACCTCCGCGACCTTCGCGGCAAGAAGGCGAAGATTAAAGAGAAGCGCGACGCCTGATTTCTTTCGGCTCACGCTGGCATCCCGCGATTCAAATCGTTCCTGAGCTCTCGACCTTTACACTTGGTCGGGAGCTCGGGGTCATTAAGGCCCGCATGACCACACTCACGACGCAAGGGCCCAAGAGAACACGGGATGACTGAAGTAATCGACGCAGACGCCGACGAGGAAAAAGTCGAGACCCCCGAGGAGGCGGCCCGCCGTCGCCGTCGCAGTGTGTGGCTCTTTTTTCGGGACATCCTGTTCATCCTGCTTGCGGCGCTCGTCATCTCGTTTCTGATTAAGACGTTCCTGATCCGCTCGTTCTACATTCCGTCGCAGTCGATGGAGTCCACTCTCATTCCGAATGATCGGGTCATCGTCAGCCTGCTCACCCCGGGGCTCACTCCGCTTCAGCGCGGGGACGTTGTGGTGTTCTCGGATCCGGGCGGGTGGCTGGATTCAGAGCCCGTGACTCCGGTGGCGTCGTCTGCGCTTAATGACATCCTTGCGTTCGTGGGCCTTGCGGCTCCGAACGACAACGACCACTTGATCAAGCGGGTCATTGGTCTGCCCGGCGACCATGTCAAGTGTTGCAACGCGCTCGGCCAAATGACGGTAAATGGTGTGCCGTTGGATGAGCCGTACATCAACCTCCCCTCGGGTATCAATAAGGCCGACCCATACACCTTCGACGTGGTCGTACCGAGCGGCGATATCTGGGTCATGGGAGACAACCGCAACGAATCGGCCGACTCGGCATATCACTCGACCAGGCACGACACGAGTCCGTTTGTGCCCGTTCGCGCTGTGACCGGCCAGGCGATCGTGATCAGCTGGCCGTTCAGTCGCTGGACGTTCCTCGGCAACTATCCCGTCGTCTTCCAGGATGTTCCGAAGTCGAAATAACATGACCGTCGCCGACCCCACCCTCGTGTTTGAATCAGAGCTGCACGCGCAGGGCGCGCGGTTCGTGATCGGATGCGACGAGGTGGGCCGCGGCGCAATCGCCGGCCCGGTCGGGGTGGGGCTTTGCGTCGTGGATGTCTCGGTCGGAACGCATCCGGCGGGCCTACGCGACTCCAAGATGCTGAGCGAGAAGCGCCGCGAGGAGCTCGCCCCGCTGGCCGCCGGATGGGCTTTGTACTCTGCGGTTGGGCTCGCGACGGCCGAGGAGGTCGACACGCTGGGCATCATGGTCTCGCTGGGGTTGGCGGGCAAGCGCGCGCTGACCCAGCTGCACGAGCTCGGCGCATCCATTACCGACAGCGTGCTTCTGCTCGACGGATCCTTCGACTGGCTGACGCCAGTTCTCAAGACACCGCTGCGGGTAAAGACGCGGGTGAAGGCCGACCGCGACTGCGCGTCCGTGGCCGCGGCATCCGTCGTCGCCAAGGTGCACCGGGACCGGCTGATGATCGGCTACGACTCCGAATACCCGGGCTACGGCTGGAGCGGCAACAAGGGGTACGGCTCGAGCGAGCACTACGCCGCGATCGATTCTCTCGGGCCGAGCGCGCTGCACCGCAGAACGTGGCTGCACCCTCGCGACGCCGTTCTCATAGACTGATCCCAGCATGGAAGAAGACGAGTTCGAAGACTACGACCGCGAGGTCGAGCTGGC
>JADGOT010000047.1 GCA_017882805.1 Glaciihabitans sp.
GAGTGCCATCGCCCGAAGTCACGACTGACGGAAAGCCAGCCTGGAGGGGCTGCAGGACGCCCGTCGCCCGACCCCGGTAGCCGTCGCCGATGTCGGTGACGAGAATCATGGTGGTGTTGGCGCTTTGTCCAGCGCTCGAGGCCGCCGACGCGCTGCCGTAGACCTTCGCAGCAGAGAGCACAGTGACGATGCGCGAGCCCGCTCGTGCACACTGCAGCGCCTTGGTCACGGTCAGCGGCAGAACCGTCGAACTGTCGCCCACGGGCACCTGAACTGCGGTCGAGTTTGAGTACGAGGCAGTCTGAGACGTGGCTCCTACGATCTTGCCCGTATTGCCCGAATACAGGATGGACGAGATTTCGGCGATATCGCCCTTGCCGAGGATGAGTCCGTTGCCCGCGCTGACTACAGAATTCTCGATCTTCGACGATGTAGTCGGAGTCGGAATGTGCGTATTCGGCTTCGTGCCAATTGATCCGCTGGCGGTGACCGATTTCGATGCCGCGCCTGCACTGAAGGCGGGCACACACCCTTGCACCTCGGCCGGGAGGTCGCTGCACGCGGCGACGCTAACGACCACGCCTACGGCGAGCACAATGGCGGCAAGTTTCCGCCCGACAGCAGTTTTCGATCGGTCCTGAATCACGTGAATTACTCTAACGGTTCTGTGTCTGGCGAATTGCTGTCCCCCGCCGCTGCGGCGGCGGCGGCACGGGCTTCTCGGATCGATTTGCGCAGGCTCTTGTCGCTCGCGGTTCGATCCCCCAGCGCCCCCGGCGTCCACACCTCGACGTCGTCGTCGGAATAGTCCGACTTCGACGCCCGACGCGCCACCTCTGGGAGAAGTGCTCCGGGCGCAAGCCGTCGTGCGGCAATCAGGAACCCGGTGTGGCCGATCATCCGATGGTCTGGGCGAACAGCGAGCCCCTCGACGTGCCACGTGCGCACCATCGTCTCGGCGGAGTCGGGTGCAGTGAACTGCGCGGTGGCGCGAATCGCCTCGGCCGTGCGGCTGAGCTGAGTGACGGTGGCGACATAGCAGAGCAGTACGCCACCCGGCGTTAATGCGTTTGCCGCGACGTCGATGCACTCCCATGGCGCGAGCATGTCGAGTACGACCCGATCGACTGCACCATCCGTCACCGCTGCCGGCAGCGCTTCGACGAAATCCCCGACAGTTACCGACCAGTTCGACGGCACGGCACCGAGGAACGCCTGGGCATTTGCCTGTGCAATGTCGGCGAACTCTTGTCGGCGTTCGAACGAGTGAAGAACTCCCGACGGTCCGACGGCCCGGAGCAGCCAGAGGGCGAGCGCACCCGATCCGACTCCAGCTTCCACGACGACCGCGCCGGGGAAAATGTCGGCCATGCCAAGAATCTGCGCGGCATCCTTTGGATAGATAATCGCGGCGCCGCGGGGCATGGACATGACGAAGTCTGTGAGCAACGGGCGCAGCGCCAAGTAGTCGATGCCGTTGCTGCTGGTAACGATCGAGGCGTCGGGCTGACCAATGACGCGATCGTGATCGAGGATGCCGGTGTGGGTGTGAAAGGAGCCGCCCACCTCGAGTGTGATGGTGTTCAGTCGACCCTTAGGGCCGGTGAGTTGCACGCGGTCACCCGCGCGAAACGGCCCACTCTGGCGGCGAACAGCGTCGTTCATCGGCTGACTCCGGCCTTGGCTAAGGCAAGTACATCGGAGAGATCGCTCACCGTTCGACCCACGAGTGTTGGCCACACCGTAAAGCTGCCGTCTTCGGGGAGCGGCACATTCAGTGGCACTCCGATGGTGGCCGCTCCGGCCGCCGTCGCTGAGGCGACACCGGGTGGCGAGTCCTCGATGGCTACACAGTCCGACGGGGTCACTTTGAGCAGCTCCATCGCACGAAGGTAGGCGGCAGGATGCGGCTTGCTGTGCAGGACGTCGTCGCCCGCCACCACCTGGTCAAAGGCATCGAAATCGATAATCTCGTCCACGATTCGTGCGAGCCTCCCGATCGACATGGTGACCAACGCCGTGGGTATCCCGGCGGAGCGAAGGTCAAGCAGGAGTTCTCGTGCGCCCGGTCGCCACGGGAGGCCGCCTCGGCGGATCCGGTCGAGCACTGTCTCGGTGAGGGATTCGATGATCTCGTCCTCGGTCAATGCAACGCCCCGCGATTGCAGCACTCGAGCAGAATGCCAGAGCCCCTGGCCGACCAATAGTAGAGCGTCGTTGTGCGACCAGCGCCCGCCATAGGCAGCGATGAGTTCGCCCTCGGCTTCCATCCAGTAGGGCTCTGTGTCGATGATGGTGCCATCCATGTCCCAGAGAACGGCAGCAGGAAGAGCGATCACAACGCCCGATTCTACGGGGCGGATCGGGCGTGACGCAGCGAGCCCGGGGTCACTCGGCCTATCCTTGAGGAAGAAAGTGCGCTCGACGCGATGCGCGCAGCTAAGGATTTCTTACGTGGCAGACAGCTCAGGATTCACGACAGGTCGAATACTCGTCGTGGCCTTCGAGGGCTGGAACGACGCGGGCGAGGCTGCCAGCGGCGTGGTCCAGACTCTCAAGGAGCAGCTCGACGTTTATCCCATCGCTGAGGTGGACCCCGAAGATTACTTCGATTACCAGTTCAATCGGCCCACTGTCGAGGTCGATGACGACGGCGCCCGACAACTAATCTGGCCTGGCGTTACGGTCTACGGTCCGACAACGCCGAGTTCGACGCCGGGGGCCGCCGTGTACCTGCTTCTTGGCACCGAACCTTCTCGTGGTTGGAAGACATTCACCGAGGAGATTTTCGAGGTTCTTGACGACGCCGAGATCACGGGAATCATATTCCTGGGCGCCATGCTCGCGGATGTTCCGCACACGAGACCCATCTCGGTTTTTACCAGCAGTGAAAATGCGGCGGTCCGAGAAGATCTCGGCATTGAGCGCAGCAGCTATGAGGGCCCGGTCGGAATACTCTCCGTGCTCGCCGACGCCGCAGACAAAGCGGGGATCGCGACCGTATCGATCTGGGCATCCGTTCCGCACTACGTTCACAATTCCCCTTCCCCGAAGGCGACGCTCGCGATGATCGAGAAGCTCGAGGAGCTGGTCGACATCGTCATTCCGCGTGGTGATCTGGCCGCCGAATCTGAGGCGTGGGAGAACGGGATCGACGCTCTCGCCGGAGACGACGAGGAGATGGCAGCGTATATCGAGCAGCTCGAGCAGGCTCGTGACACGGTCGACTCCCCCGAGGCAAGCGGCGACGCGATCGCCGAGGAGTTCGAACGCTACCTGCAGCGCCGGGACGGCCGTGAAGGTCGCGACGGTCGCGGCTCGGCCGGCGATGACCCGTGGCGGCCGCCGACTCCATAACGAGTCTGGTCGTGCGCTGCACTATGAGCGAAGCGGATCAACTACAAAGCGATGCCGAGCAGGGCGTCAATCGCGGCGAGGTCCTCGGTAGCGGCGGTGACACCCTCTGTGATGGCATCGTCGACCGCGACGATGGCACGAGCCGTGCCGAGGTCATCGGCTATGGCATCACGAAGTGCGGGCTTCAGCACGAGTGAGTCGCCCTCGGTGGCGCGTGACGCCCAGGTGCTCCAGCGCTCCAAACGAGTAGTGGCATCGACGAGCAGTGCGTCGGTCCATTCCCAGTTGTTGCGATAGTGCTGGTTCAGGATGGCCAGCCGGATGGCGCGTGGGTCGACGCCAGTGTCGAGGAGGTCATCCACGAGCACAATATTGCCGAGCGATTTGCTCATCTTGTGCCCCTGGAACGCAACCAGCCCCGCGTGGGAGTAGATGGAGGCCAGGTTGGTGCCAGTGAGGGCGATCGTGTGCCCCGCGGTGAATTCGTGGTGGGGAAAGATCAGGTCGGCACCGCCGCCGTTCACGGTGAGAGGCAAGTCGAGATACTCGGCCGAGATCACGGAGCATTCGATGTGCCAGCCGGGCCGACCCGCCCCGACCACGCTGTGCCAGCTGGGCTCATCGTCACGTTCTGCGCGCCAGAGCACCGGATCCAGCGGGTCGCGCTTGCCCAGCCGCTCCGGGTCGCCCCCGCGCTCGGCACTGAGGGCGAGCATCAGGGCTCGGTCGTAGGTGCTCTCGTCGCCGAGCTTCCACGGCTCGACCGCTTCAACCGCTGTGCTGTCGAAGTAGTAGTCGCCCTCGAGCACGTATGCGAGGCCGCGATCGGAGAGCGACTTCACCGCTGCGGCGATCTCGTCGATGCGCTCGGTGACCGCAATGTAGTGATCGGGCGGGATGACTCGCAACGATTCCATGTCGACCCGAAAGCGATCGGTCTGCGCGGCCGCGAGCTCGCGCCAGTCGACGGCCCGAGCCAGCGCGCGCTCCAGCAGCGGGTCATCCACATCGGTCGAATTCTGCACGTAGGTGACATCGAAGCCCGCGTCGAGCCAGAGGCGGATAAGGGTGTCGTAGGCGATGTAGGTCGCGGCGTGCCCGAGATGCGTAGCGTCATACGGCGTTATTCCGCAGACGTAGATGCTCGCGACGGCCGTGGGCTTTGCCTCGCGAAGGGACGCCGACGCCGTATCCCAGATGCGTGGAACGGGCGCGTGCCCGGAGAGTCGCGGAACCTCGGGTCGGCTCCAGGACTTCACTCCTGAAGCGTATCCCGCGCGGCTAGTAGTTTCTGAGCAGGTCGCCGAGGACGCGGCGACCGAACAC
>JADGOT010000316.1 GCA_017882805.1 Glaciihabitans sp.
AGCGGTAGGTGCCACGATCGGGATTGCGAGAACTCCCGCAACAATGAGGACGCTGGCGATCGCTACGCCGAATTCTGTTCTGGCCACGGAGCACTCCTGAAGGTCGCGGAAAGTCGCTTCTCATCTTCCGAGTTGGACTAGGCCCGAGGCTACCCGCCCGCGCCCCCAATTCGGGGCAAAGGCTCTTCGGATGACTGCGCGGTGAGCACTCTCTCGTAACACACGGCGTAGGGACTGTGTGCGTAGTGTCCGAAGTTCGGGATGCGCACATAGCCCTCACGCTCGTAGAAACGTTGAGCTTCCGGCAGCAGATTGCCGGTCTCGAGCGCGAGCCTGCTCCAGCCGTGCTCGCTCGCTCGGGTTTCGAGCGCGCGCAGGATTGCTGTCGACACCCCGGTTCCGCGGCGGTCGGGTCGTACGTACATCCGCTTGATCTCCCCGGCGGTTGCATCCAATTCGCGCAGACCACCGCATCCAATCGGTTCCGCGTCGTCATAGGCGACGAAGAACACTGCGATGTCGGGTCCGGTCGGAGTCGCCGACTCTGGCTCCGTATTCGGCGTTCCGTAGCGGAGCGCCACCTCGTCGCGTTGCGCCCGCCGGAGCGTGGCGCCGTCCGAGTCATCCCACGGCACCTCGCGAACGATCACGTAGTGAGCCGATCGACCAACTCTCGGTAGCGAGCCGCGGTCTGGTCGACGATCTCTGCAGGGAGCGGGGGCGGAGTCGTGCTGGACGACGGATCCCAGTGTTCCTTCATCCAGTTGCGCACGATCTGCTTGTCGAAGCTGACTCCACGGGTCCCGGACGCGTACACCGCAGCATCCCAGTACCGACTGCTGTCGGGGGTCAACACCTCGTCAGCTAGCGTCACCGTACCGTCCGGCGCTGCGCCGAACTCGAACTTGGTGTCGGCGAGCAGGAGTCCGTGTTGTTCTGCAATGGCGGAGGCTCGAGTGAAGATCGCGAGTGTCAGGTCTCGCAGCACGGTTGCGTTCTCGAGGCCGATGAGTTCGGCCGAGCGCTGGAATGGAATGTTCTCATCGTGTTGGCCGAGCGGTGCTTTCCACGCCGGCGTGTAGATCGGCTCGGGAAGCCTGTCTCCGTCGGCGAGACCCGCGGGGAGTTCGACTCCGCACACGCTCTGCGTCTGCTGATACTCGACCCAGCCGCTTCCCGTCAGATAGCCGCGGGCCACGCACTCGATCGGGAACATCGCGAGCTTCGTGACGAGCATCGCGCGATCGCGAAGCTCTGCCGGGATGGCTGACCATTCGTCTTGCGGCGCGAGGTGATTGGGCATGCCGTCGAGCTCACCGAACCACCAGAGGCTGAGCTGTGTGAGGATCTTCCCCTTGCCGGGGATCACCGGCTCGAGCACGCGGTCGAATGCGCTAACCCGGTCGCTGGCCACCATGAGCACGCGATCGGGATGCTCGGGGTTGGTGTACAGGTCTCGAACCTTGCCCGAATAGGTACGAGTCCAGCCAGCGGGGTCGCTCATGACACCTTCTCTGCGATATCGGTGCGGAAGTGGCCACCTGGAAGCGAGATCTGATCGAGCGCGGCATAGGCCCTCGCACGCGCGGATGCGAACGAGTCACCGAGCGCGACGACGCTGAGCACTCGGCCGCCGGTTGCGATGAGGTTGCCGTCGGAAACGGCGGTCGACGCGTGGTCGATCGTCACATCCCGAACGTCGTCGAGCCCACTGATTCGTCGGCCGGTCACGGGCTCGTCCGGGTAACCCTCGCTCGCCAGCACTACGGTGACTGCCACCTCGGCCGAGAATTCGGGGCGGGCGAGGGACCCGAGTTCGCCCATTGCCGCGGCGAGCAGCAGTCCGCTCAACGGCGTGACCAGTCGCGGCAGAACGACCTGGGTTTCCGGATCACCGAACCGCGCGTTGAACTCGATGACCCTGATGCCTTTCTTGGTCAGGATGAGTCCGCAGTAAAGCAGGCCGATGAAGGGCTTCTGTTCCGCGGCAAGCTGGCGAATGGTCGGAAGCGCGATGGTGTCGATGACCTCGTCAACGAAGCCGTCCGGCAGCCAGGGCAGCGGAGAGTACGCGCCCATCCCACCGGTGTTTGGTCCCTCGTCGTGATCGAACACCCGTTTGTAATCCTGGGCGGGCGACAGCGGCAATACAGAGTGACCGTCGCTCAGCAGGAATAGCGAGACCTCTTCGCCCGAGAGAAACTCCTCGATGAGAATGCTGCCGTGTTGGAGCCAGAACTCGGCATGGGCGATTGCCGCGTCGCGGTCGGGGCTGACGAGCACGCCCTTGCCTGCCGCGAGACCGTCTGCTTTAACGACATACGGTGCGCCGTATTCGTCGATGGCTTCTATTGCCTCGGCGATTGTGCCCGCACGGATGGCCTTGCCGGACGGAACGCCGGCCTCATCCATGATCCGCTTGGCGAAGGTCTTGCTGCCCTCGAGTGCGGCGGCCGCCTTGCTCGGCCCGAATACGGGGATGCCTCGCGTGCGGAGCTTGTCCGCGACCCCCGCTACGAGCGGCGCTTCCGGGCCGATCACGACGAGGTCGATCGAATTGTCGACAGCGTACTGGGTGACCACGTCACCGTTGGTCGGATCGAGCGCGACGACAGGCACCTCGAGCGCAATACCTGCGTTGCCTGGCGCGGCGGTAATGTCGTGGTCCACACCTTCGGAGAGCAACGCCTTAACGATGGCGTGCTCGCGCGCACCTGAGCCCAGAACGAGGATTCGCACGAGTCAAGGCTAACGGCACCGCGGCCCCTGCATTCGTCGATAGGCCGGTACCCCTCGATAGATTTGGCGCATGGCACGGGCTCGGATCGCAGATGACCTAGGAGTGGCCGCCGTGGTGGCCGCGCTGGGCGCGGGCGCAAGTCGTGACGCCACGGCGACCGGCGTGCGGTATCTGCTTCAGTTGCTCTCAGAACAGGCGACGGGCAACACCGTCGAAGTTCGCGTTCCGCCTTTTGGAGCAGTCCAGGCAATCGAGGGGCCTCGCCACACGCGCGGCACACCCCCGAATGTCATCGAGATGGATGCGTCCACATGGCTTGCGCTCGCGACGGGCGCCGAGACCTGGGCGTCTGCGTTGGCGGCCGGGCGGGTCGCGGCATCCGGATCCCGCGCTGATCTCTCCGGGCATCTGCCCATCCTTCGGATGCGAGAATAGTTTCTGTGACCAACCCCGAGGACCGCACGACCAGGGTCCGCATTCGCCGGGCACCAAAGTTTTCGGTCTTTCTCGTGCTCGGTGCGCTGGCTGGAATCTTCGTTGCCCTGGTCCTCACTGCGAGCTATCCGATCGATCCGAAGGTGGGTTTCGGACCCGTCTTCGGCTACTTCGCGATCTACGGATTTGTGGGCGGACTTCTGGTTGGGGCGATCGTTGCACTGATCTTCGACCGCGTTCTTAGCCGCCGCGGGAAGACAGTCGCCGTCACCGTTGATCGACTTCAGGTTCCTGATCAGGAATCGCGCGACGACTGATGTTCACGGCGGCGACCTGCTGACCATCGACGCCGACGGAACCTTCGCAATTGTGGGAATGCCCAGGGGCGTCATCGACCTGACCCTGGTCGTTGCGGGCACAACACCGCTGCAGCTCTACGTCACTCTCGGCCGTCCGGACTCGGACGTGCGGTACAGCTTCACGCGGCAGTAGCTGCTGTCAGCAGCGGCTCTCCGGGGCGACTAGGAGAGCTGGTTGGCTTCGACCCACGCCAGGTACTCGGGAGTGACGGTGCCGGTCACATAGTCGCCAGTGAAGCAGCTCATTTCAAGCGCGGAGACATTTGAGCCCTCG
>JADGOT010000048.1 GCA_017882805.1 Glaciihabitans sp.
GAAAGCCCCGCACGGCCGGTCGCCCCCGCAGCAGCCCCACGCACCCGACCAACGAAGAAGCCGCCCACCACCTAGCTGAGGAAGCCGCGCAGCAGCGCACTCGAACCCTCGAGATGCTCGCGCATTGCCTCGGCCGCGCCCTCCGCATCGCCGGTGAGGATCGCCAGAACAATGGTTTCGTGCTGCTGGTTCGAGTGGGCGATATTCGCCGTCAGCAACGGGATGCGTTCGAGCAGTTCGTTGAGCCGCGTGCGATTGTCGGCGAGCAGCGACACCAGTGACGGCGTACCGACCAGTTCTCCAATAGTGAGATGGAGTCGCGAGTCCAGCCGGCGGTAGTCGTCAGCGGGCGCCGCGCTTGCGTCTCGGAGCCGCGTCCACAGCAGGTCGCGTTCGGTGGCGCTTAGTGTTCGCGCTGCGGCGGCCCGCGCGGCGCCCAGCTCGAGGATCTCGCGAAGCCCGAGAACATCCTCAATCTCGGCAGCATCCAGAGGCTCTGCTGCCGGCGCCCGGACGGGAACCGGATCGGTGACAAACGTGCCGCCGTATCGGCCACGCTTGCTGACCAGGTACCCCGCTTCGGCGAGCTCGCGAATCGCCTCGCGAACCGTGTCGCGGCTGACCGAGAATCGTGCTGCCAGATCGCGCTCCGGCGGGAGCGCCTCCCCCGGTGCGACGATGCCAAGCCGAATTGTCTGCAGGAGCCGTGCCACGGTGTCTTCAAACGCGTTGCCGCTGCGCACCGGTCGAAACAGAACTCCCTCGACGACGCTCTGGTAGCCCTCCTCCGATTTAACGCCCTTCACTGAGGAGGCGACGGAGTCGTCGTCTCGAAGTGTCATAGCGGAGTGACGTATGCCGAACTGATCCCGCCGTCAACCAGGAAAGTCGATGCGGTAATAAAGCTTGCATCGTCGCTCGCGAGAAACGCGACAGCCGCCGCAAGCTCCTCTGGTTCAGCAAATCGGCCCTTGGGGATGTGCACGAGTCGGCGCTGCGCACGCTCCGGGTCCTTGGCAAACAGCTCCTGGAGCAGTGGAGTGTTCACCGGTCCGGGGCACAGCGCGTTGACCCGGATGCCCTGACGCGCGAACTGCACACCCAACTCCTTGGTCATGGCGAGTACGCCACCCTTCGAGGCGGTGTACGAGATCTGGCTGGTGGCCGATCCAAGCACGGCAACGAAGGATGCCGTGTTGATGATGGAACCGCTCTGCTGCTTCACCATGTGCCGCAGGGCCGCGCGGGAACAGAGGTAGACGGACTTCAGGTTGACATCCTGCACTCGCTGCCACGCCGGCAACTCGGTCGTCTCGATCGAGTCGTCGTCCGGTGGCGAGATGCCAGCGTTGTTGAACGCAATGTCCACTGAGCCATAGGTGGCCTGCGCGGTGTCGAACAGGTTGTTAACCTGGTCCTCGTCGGTGACATCCACCTGCACGAAGAGTCCGTCAACGAGCTTTGCGGCGGCCTCTCCCGTCTCGGTGTTGAAGTCGCCAATGACCACCGTCGCACCCTCAGCGGCGAACCGTTTTGCGGTGGCGAGCCCGATCCCGCTTGCTCCGCCGGTGATGACGGCAACCTTGCCCTTGAGGCGCTGGGTGAGGTCGATCTTCTCGATGGTCATGGGGGTCCTGTTCTAGTCAGTACTGATGAAGACGTTCTTGGTTTCGGTGAACGCGGATGCGGCATCCGGTCCCAACTCGCGCCCAAGGCCGCTCTGCTTAAATCCGCCGAATGGAGTCGAGTATCGAACCGACGAGTGCGAGTTGATGGACAGGTTGCCGCTCTCGATTCCACGTGCGACGCGAATCGCGCGACCGGCATCCCTGGTCCAAATCGAACCGGAGAGGCCGTAGATGCTGTCGTTCGCGAGAGCGATACCGTCGGCTTCGTCGTCAAACGGAAGCACGGTGACGACTGGTCCGAAGATCTCGTCCGTAACCGTTCGATCGGTTCGGGATTCGGGCAGCAGCACCGTCGGTGTGAACCAGAACCCTGCGCCCTCGGGTGCGCTGCCACGGAATGCGACGCGACTATCGTCGTCCACGTACGAGGCAACCTTTTCGAGGTGCGCCTTGGCAACGAGTGGGCCCATTTCGGTCGACTCCTCGCCGGGCTGACCGACCTTCACTCCCTTGACTGCCGGCTCGAGCAGCTCGAGGAATCGGTCGAAGACGCTGCGCTCGACCAGGATGCGGCTGCGAGCGCAGCAGTCCTGGCCCGCGTTCTCGAAGACCGCGTAGGGAGCGGTCGCCGCCGCTTTCTCAAGATCGGCGTCGGCGAAGACGACATTCGCGCTCTTGCCCCCGAGCTCGAGAGTGACGGCTTTAACCTGCTCGGCACAGCCCGCCATGACTGACTTGCCGACCTCGGTCGAGCCGGTAAAGACGATTTTGCGCACACTCTCGTGGGTGATCAGCCGTTCACCCACGACCGAGCCGCGACCGGGCAGCACCTGGAAGAGTCCCTCGGGAAGCCCGGACTCGAGCCCCAACTCGCCGAGCCGGATCGCGGTGAGCGGAGTCCAGTCGGCGGGTTTCAGCACCACGGCATTGCCGGCGGCGAGTGCCGGGGCGAACCCCCATGACGCGATCGTCATCGGGAAGTTCCACGGCACGATGACCCCGACAACCCCGAGCGGCTCGAGGAAGGTGAGGTCGATCCCGCCGGCAACCGGGATCTGCTTGCCGATCATCCGCTCGGGCGCAGCGGAATAGTAGTTGAGCACATCGCGAACGTGACCCGCTTCCCAGCGAGCCTGACTGATCGGATGTCCTGAGTTACGCACCTCCAGCCACGCGAGCTCCTCGATCGCACCCTCCACCGTGGTGGCGAAGCGGCGCAGTGCGGCCGCCCGTTCGGCGGGAGCAATCGCCGCCCATCCGCGCTGCGCCCGAACCGCACGAGCGATCGCGTCATCCACGCCCTCGAGCGAGACGTGCTCGACCGTGCGCAGAACAGTTTCGTCTGCAGGGTTGATCAGGGTCGTTGACGGCTTAGCTGGCACGATGGCTCCTTGCCGCCTCGACCAGACCAGCGAACAGGCGTAGGTCTTCCGGGCTCTGCTCGGGGTGCCATTGAACGGCCACACCGAACGGCACTCCGTCGACTTCGACCGCCTGAATGACACCATTCGACTCCGCGGTCACCGAGAGTCTCGGCGCAACGACGTCAATGCCCTGGTGGTGGTACGACTGCACCGAGATCGTGGGGGTGTCGACAAGCAGTCCGGGCACAATTCCGGTGTCCCCGACGGAGACCTCATTCACGGCAAACACGCCGTTGTCGCCGCTGAACCGGGCGTCACCCACCACCTCGGGAAGGTGTTGGTGCAGGGTGCCGCCGAGCGCGACGTTGAGCATCTGCAGGCCACGACAGATCGCGAGAAACGGCAGCTCGGTGTCAATCGCGGCTTTCAGGAGTGCGTCCTCCCACGCGTCGCGATCGAGGCGGGGAGTGTCCGTCGCCGGGTGCGCGTCCTGTCCATATCGCGCTGGGTCGACATCCTTGCCGCCGGCAATGATGAGCCCATCGAGGCTGTCGACGACCCGGCTAGCGATGTGTGAATCCACCGGCTGCGGCGGAAGAAGAATCGCGATTCCGCCCGCGTTGGTCACCGCGTCCAGGTAGACCTTTGGCAGAAAGGATGCCGGAACATCCCACACCCCCGTCTGTGATTGCTCGAGGTAGGTGGTCACCCCGATCAAAGGCTTCTCAGAACCGCTCGAAGCCACGGACCCGCTCCCAGTCTGTGATGGCGGAGTCGAAGGCGCGCTGCTCGATCCTCGCGTTGTTGAGGTAGTGGTTGACGACTTCCGGACCGAAGGCCTCGAGTGCGACCTTCGACGAACCGAACAACTCCGCGGCATCCCGCAGTGACGTCGGAACTCGGGGCGCATCCGAGGTGTAGGCGTTGCCCTCGAAAATGGGCTCGAGCTCCAGCTCGTTCTCGATGCCGTAGAGTCCGCCAGCAATGAGCGCGGCAACCGCGAGGTACTGGTTGACGTCGCCACCCGGTACCCGGTTCTCGACGCGGAGACCGGATCCGTGTCCCACCACGCGCAGGGCGCAGGTGCGGTTGTCGAGACCCCAGGCGATGGCGGTCGGAGCGAAGCTGCCCTCGACGTAGCGCTTGTACGAGTTGATGTTGGGTGCAAAGAAGAGGCTCAGTTCCTTGGTCGTCGCGATCAGCCCGGCGAGCCAGTGCTCCATCAGCTTCGAGAATCCGTACGGGCCGTCGCCAGCCATGACCGCGTCGCCCTTGTCACCGCGAACGCTGAGGTGAATGTGGCAGCTATTGCCCTCGCGCTCGTTGTACTTCGCCATGAACGTGAGCGCCTTGCCATGCTGGTCGGCGATCTCTTTCGCGCCGTTCTTGTAGATGGAGTGGTTGTCACAGGTCTCGAGCGCACCCGTGTAGCGGAACGCGATCTCCTGCTGGCCGAGATTGCATTCGCCCTTGACGCCCTCGCAATACATTCCGGCGCCATCCATTCCGTTGCGAATGTCACGCAGGAGCGGCTCCATCCGGGTCGAGGCAAGGATCGCGTAATCGATGTTGTAGTCGCTGGCGGGCGTGAGACCCGTGTAACCCTTCGCCCAGGCATCGCGATAGGTGTTGTCGAAGACGATGAACTCGAGTTCTGTCCCAACGAACGGCACGAGACCACGCTCGGCAAGGCGCGCGATCTGGGTCTTCAGGATCTCGCGCGGGCTCTGGATGACTGGCGTCGCATCCGTCTTCGACAGATTCGCCATCACCAACGCCGTCGCCGGAAGCCACGGAATGATGCGCAGCGTGTCGAGGTCGGGGTTCATGACCATGTCGCCATAGCCGGTCTCCCACGACGACATCGGATACCCGTCGACAGTGTTCATTTCCACGTCGACGGCGAGCAGGTAGTTGCAGCACTCCGCGCCGTGCTCGGCGAGATCCTCGAGGAAAAGTCGAGCTGATGCACGCTTACCAACGAGCCTGCCCTGCATGTCCGTGAATGCGATGATCACGGTGTCGACCTCGTGATTCGCGACCAGTTTTTCAAGCGCGGCGACGGTCAGCATTCCGGAATTGGCACTCACGTGTGGTCCTCACTGTCAACTTCTAAAGGTACTTCCAAACCGCCTTTGCTGGATGCGCGCGGCACGCACCGCCCACGCGCATCCAGCAGAGAAACTAGCCGAGCAGCTTGCTCGCATCCATCGTCAGATGCTCGGCCTCAGCGTTGCTCATGAAGTTCTTCTTGCCTGACGCGAACCACAGGATTGTGGCCAGGGCAATGACGACGACGACCGCGACCGGAGCGTAGTTGAACGTGTTGATGTTGACGGGCGAGACCGGCGGCAGCACGAACAGGATGCAGATGAAGACCACCCAGACGACCGCGATCCAGCCGACAAATGCGCTCCAACGTCCCAGACTGAACGGACCAGGGACGAACGCCTTGCCCTGCAGCCTGCGAAGCAGGACCGGGATCACGTAGGCCACGTACAGCCCGATCACAGCGATCGAGGTCACCGCGAAGTACGCGGTCAAACTCCAGATCGCAGGCACAACGAGCACGATGGCCGCAACAACGCAGAGCCAGATCGAGTTGGTCGGGGTCTTCGTGCGCGGGTTGACCTTCGACCAGGTCTTCGAGCCGGGGATGGCGTTGTCGCGAGAGAACGCGAAGCTCATGCGCGAGTTCGCCGTCACCGATGCCATGCCGCAGAAGAACTGCGCGCCGCAGACGATGAACAGGAGGAATTTCGCGAGCGTCGGGTTATTGAGCGCGTCGAGGAAGATCTGCGCGGGCGGCAGCCCGGTCGCTGTTCCAGACAGTTTCGTCAACCCGGCGTCGCTGCCATTCTGGATCGCCGCGGTGATCGAGTAGAGCAGGATCCATCCGCCGATGATCGAGATGACAACGCTCATGATCATTCCGCGCGGTGCGGCCTTTGCGGCATCCTTGGTCTCTTCAGCGACGTGCGCGGAGGCGTCGTAGCCCGTGTAGGTGTACTGCGACATGAGGAGTCCGAGCAGGAAGACGTACGGTCCAAAGCCCCAGCCGGTGGTGTTGTGGAAGGTGGTCATTGTCCAGTTGAACGACTGGTGGTGGGTGGGAACGATCCAGAGCACCGCGACGATGATGGCTACGCCGACGATGTGCCACCAAGCAGAAATGTTGCTCAGTATGGCCACCAGCGAGACGCCAAAGGTGTTCAGCAGGCCGTGCACCGCGATAAGCACCACGAACAGGATGAACGTCGCCAGCGGCGTGGGTGTGATTCCCCAGACCAGCGACGCGAACGCCATCATCGTCGTTGCTGCACCGAAGTCGATGGCCGCGGTCACAGCCACCTCACCCAGGATGTTGAACCAGCCCGTGTACCAGGCCCAGACCTTCTTGTTGCGCTTGGCGAGTCGACCCGCCCAGAAGTAGAGTCCGCCGGCGGTGGGGAATCGAGAACACACCTCGGCCATGCCGAGTGCTACCGCGAGCACAAAGATGCCAACGATCGGCCAGCCCAGGTTGATCGCGGCAGGGCCGCCCGAGTTCAACGCGATGTAGTACGAGGTGATACAGCCCGCGAGAATCGAGATGATGGAGAACGAGACAGCGAAGTTCGAGAACCCCGACATCCCGCGACGCAGTTCTTGCTTGTAGCCGAGCTTTGCTAGTTCGGCCGAGTCGGCGGCATCCCGCGCGGCGGCGTCCCTAGCCTTGGTGGACGGTGTGGACATTGAGGCGGCTCACTCTCTATAGGGGAAAACGTCGAGAAGAACAGAACTGTGGCTGATTGTTCCGTTCTTCGGACTTCGCTGTCAATGGTTGGAACAAAGACCTTTACAAGCTTGGGGCGAGGTTGGCCAGTTCGAGCACCGTACGCCGGATCGTTCTACCGAGGTCCTCGCTCGTTGCCGCAGACGATCGGGTCGCATGCGCCGGGTAGCCACGGAGTCCCCCGAGCCCCCGCGGGCCGTAGTAATCTCCGCCCGACACGTCGGCAGCGATGGCTGCATAAAGTATCGGAAGGGCACCCTTCTCGACAGGCTGGCCGAGAGAATCGCTCCCCCAGTTTGCAATTGGGCGAAGGATGCGGGGCAGACCGGCGAATCCGCTACCGACGATTCCCGTCGCTGTGAACCCGGGATGCGCGGCCACGCTCAGGGTGTCAGCATCCTCCTCGCGAAGTTGACGCTCGAGTTCCTGGGAGAGCAACAGGTCGGCGAGCTTGGTTCGGCCGTAGTAATCGAATCCTCGATAGTTCTCGCCGCGGACATCTGCCCGCAGTTGCGCCTCAGTCAATTGTGCAGACGCGTGCCGAGTGCTGCTCACCCAAACGACTCGGCTTCTGGGTGTATCACGCAGCGCGGGCAGGAGGGCCCAGCTCAGCGCGGCTGGGCCGATGACGTTGGTCGCCCACTGCGTCTCGAATCCGTCTGGCGAGAAGGCGAGCGGCGGTGCCATGATTCCGCCGTTGTTGATGAGCAGATCGAGGCGATCGCCGGTTCGGCGACGGATGTCCGCTGCAGCGGCACGCACGGAGGTCAGGTCGCTGAGGTCGATCGCTACTAGCTCAGGTGAGGGTCCGGAAGCGGCCGCGCGGACCCGTAGAAGGGCGGCGGCTCCGCGCTCGGGATTGCGACTGCCGATCAGTACTCGTGCTCCGCGCGCCGCGAGCACTTCGGAAATGCGCAAGCCGAGCCCGCCGGTTGCTCCGGTAACGACTGCTGTGCGTCCGGTCTGGTCTGGCACGTCGGTATCCCGAAATCGACCCAACGGCCTGGCCCTCCCCTTGTACGTGCGAGCTATGTCGCCAGTGGGTTTCTTATCCTGCTGCAAAAGTACGCCAACGCCGCGAGGACGATTGCACAGCCAACAGCCAAACCAAGAGCGAGCGGCTCTGCAAGCGGAAGGGCAGCAGGAAGGTGATAGCCGCCGTCGTTGCTCCGCTTACCAAACGCGTTCAGCCCGAGAATGACGATCCAGTTTCGCGGATCTCCGGGGCCGAGGAACGGGATAACGAGGTCCCAGAGCAGAAACGCTATGGCGGGGAGCGCCAGCACACCAAACAGCGCGCCAACCGTTATTCCGGCGCCGCCAAAGAAGACGATGACGAGCAGCAGGAGCGCCAACTGGGCGCCCACGTTTTCGAGCGGTGCCGGCCCGAGCGGTGGGTATGCCGTCACTGGCAGGCTCGCCCCGATGACTGTCGAGCCGATCGCCCTCGCCACCACCTCGACTCCGACCACAACCACGAGCACAACTGCAGAGGTCACCAGCATTGCGAGTTGACGACTGAGCACGGTACGCGTGGCGCCCAGTCTCACCAGCGAGACTTTCTCGAATCGATATCGTCGCTGGATTGTTGACAACCACAATCCCGAAAGAAAAAAGAGGGCCGGGAAGAATACGAAGCAAAAGAAGTACAACGCCTCGGAGAACGAACTCGCGGGCCTCAGCGCGGTCACCGCGTTGGTCAGATTGTCGTAGTCGAACCGCGCAAGGTTATCGACCGTCTGCTCATTGCCCCGAGTCACGACATGCGCTGGCTTTCTGAGGTCGCTCTCGAAGTCCATGCCGTTAGTACGGTAGTTAGCCTTCGTTTGCTGCAACTGGGCATAGTCGTTGCGTACGGATTCGACCTGATTGTTCACGTTGGCAATGGCGAGTAGCGCGCAAACGACGAGTACACCAGGGAGCGCGAAACTGCGCCAAGCAAGCCAGATGTGCTCGAGAACCGCCCGCCTCATTTCGCTGCACCTGTGACAGAGTCGCTCGCGACCAGTCGCCCCTCGAGGATCTCGAGACGACGCTCCGCGAGGCCGCCGTACGTCTCTTCGTGATGCCCGGTGAGAAGCACGGTCGAATGTGGGGCACCTGCTCGAAGGGCCAGACCGAACTCGGCCACGGTTGGAGCATCAATGCCATTGAGCGCCTCGTCGAGTAGCAGATAGTGCGCCCCACTCGCGAACGCAGCGACGAGGTGCATTCGCTTGCGCTGTCCGTGGCTGAGGGTGCGGGCCGACATCCGGAGCAGGCTGTGATCCGCAAGTGTTGGTGCCACTTCGGCGATGGTGCGGCGGGGAAGATGCCGCCCGATCAGCATTCGGACGTTCTCATACCCGCTGAGGTAAGGGAACACGGGCGCATCGTCGAAGCACACGTAAAGGTTTGACCGCACTCGGGCAACATCCACTCCATCGAAGCGAATGCCGCCCGAGTAGCGCTGGATTCCCGCGATCGCTCGGATAAGAGTCGTCTTGCCCGATCCATTCGCGCCGGCAAGTTGGGTGATGGTGTCGGTACGGAGCGTTGCGGAACAGTTATCGAGCACTGTTCTGCCGCGCACGGTAATGCTGACACTGTCGATTTCAATCACGGGGTAGTTCCTTTGCCTTGGTCGGATTAGCTGGTGTGGGTGAGAGAGCCGGGCTTCAGCGTGAAGTAGTCGGTGATCGTCGTCGTATAGACGTTGACCGCACCCCACGGCGTAACGACTCCAGCGCCGATGCTCGCCGTTCCGCGCCACAGGTGCTCAGACGCGACAGCGAGTGTGCGCTTCACGCCGAGCAGGGTGACCGTGTTGGGGAACACGTAACCCTGGGACTGAAATGCCGTGCTCGAACTCATTGCGGCCCCATTCCAGTACCACTCGAAAGTGTCGGAGCTCCAGGCCAATGTGCTTCCGCGCGTGAAGGTCTGGCGCTTGCCTGCGAGTGCGGTCGTCTTCGCGAGCGGGGCTTCGGCAAGCGGCGAGCCGACACCTGAGGGCGCTACGGAGGGTGTTGGCACCCCCATCGACGTCTGAGTCTCGTAGGCAATGAGGGCCGGCGGCGCGGTGGGTGGATCGGTGGGCGGTGGTGCGACCGCGGATGCCGGGCCCGAAATAGTCGCGACCAGCGCGATCCCGGCAACCATGCTCACGAGACCAAGAGTTCTTGCGCGTGCAAATCTGAATCTGGAATTGGTCATTGCTGTCTCCTTTTGTCGGGTCGGACGCTGGTGCCTCGACCACATGAGGCTAGAGACTATGCGTCTTGCTCAATGCAGCGGGAGAGTTATCCACATCGTGTGCGGGGCAAAGGTGCTCCCTGTCAAGGCCCCTGTAAAACGTGCGTTTTCAGTCCAATGCTGCGCGCGCGGCATGTCGCGAGGCTGCGGGCAGCCGGGGCTTCGCAACCTGCTTAGAGATAGTCAAACGCCAGTCCGGCGTTGCCCGGGATCTCGGATTCCGTCGCCACGACGGTGTGCGGTCCGAGCGCGGCAGTCTTTGCTCGCAGCCGCGCGATGGTCATTTCATCGCGGAGTTCGACGTCCACGCCGTGTGAGGGCACGACGATGAGCTGGCTCGATGGCCCGAGGATCATGCTGGCCGTAAGCTCTTCGTCGTCAAACAGGACGGGTATCTCAACGACATCTGCCGAGTTGTCCGCAATAAGTGCACGCGTGTAGTCGACGACGGCTTCACTAACTCCGTTGGTTGTCACGACCGACTCCCCCGAGTACGACAGAATTCTCATAATTCCACGATGGCCTCTGTTCAGGTCGCGGTCTACTCGTTGCGGAAGGTCGCTTACGCGCGTATGGTTCCGAAGTTCACTGCGGCCTGCACCGGCGAATGATCGGAAGGCCACCTGCCGTTGTACCGTGTCACGTTGATGCCCGCCCGCAGAACCGAGACGGACGGTGTGGCCAGAATCCAGTCGATCCGCTTTCGTTCGAGCGTCGGCGGCCCATAGTTGGCGAAGCTTCCCCATGATTCCGAAACTCGCACCCGGGCGCAATCCCACGCGTCGCGAAGCGCACCCGAAGCCGTGATCGCTTCGTGCACGAGAGAGTCGTCGTCGGTGTTGAAGTCGCCGGTCACAATCGTCGGAAGTGTCGACTCGGCAACCAGTCGCAAGATTTCACCGGCCGAGCGCATCCGAGACCGCCGAGAAAACTGGTCGAAGTGGGTGTTGAGCACCCGAAACTCGACACCCGTGGCACGACCTCGAAAAGTCGCCCCAACGACAATTCGCGGCGTGGGGTTGCCCCACGAGGTCGATCCGGGAGCATCCGGGGTGCCCGACAAGGCGGTTTGCCGCCACTCCAGGAGCTCGACGCGGTCGCTGTCAAAGAAAAGCGGGCATCCCTCACCGCGTCCATTGGAATTACGGCCGCGGCCGACAGAGCGGTAGCTTTCGCCGAGCGCTCGACGCACGAACTTTGCCTGGTCGGGCAATGCTTCCTGAACACCGAGGATGCTCGGCTGTTCGGTCTCCAGCAGTCGCTGGATGAGGGCGCGGCGACGAGCCCAGCGGTCCGGGCTGTGCAGCATGAGTCGGGGCATCCGTCGACGGATGTTGTACGTCATGACGTGAAAGTCGGGCGGTGCGACGGGGCCGATCAGCGGAGTATCGGTCACGGGTGCAGCTTAGGCCTCCGACCGTCGAGTAACGTGTGTTGCACCGACGATAAGGAGTTGTCATGGATCAGCCGTCTCCGTCCACGCTGAAGTGGTTTTCTGCGCTTGTCGGGCTAACGTCGCTCGCCATTTTCGTGCAGGCGGTGACCGCCGGAGAGTTTGTATCGCAGAAGAATCGCGACGGGTGGATCAGCGCGCACGACATTGTCTCGGACGTGGTCGCTGTTCTCGCGCTCGCCCTCGCAATCTTCACCATCGTGAGGCTCCGCAAGGCGAGCCGTCCGCTCCTTGTGGGCAGCATCGTTCTGCTCGTTCTCGTTGTCATTCAGATCGTTCTCGGCCACCAGATCACCGACAACAAACAAGACTGGCTCATCGGCGTCCACGTACCCCTCGCCTTTATCATCTTCGGGATCGCGGTCTGGCTGCCGATCAATGCGATAGCGCTGCGTCGCGCGAGCGCAAAGACGCCGTAGCGTCTCCCGCGTTCGCTACCGTGGGGCTATGGCCAGCGACATCGTCAACATCCAGTCCGCCCTCGAATCGATTTCCGAGTTCTGGCAACCGCACCGACTAGCCAGCATCAACGACTATGACGTCAAAGTCGTCAAACTCAAGGGTGAATTCGTGTGGCACTCGCACCCGGAGACGGATGAACTGTTTCTGGTGCTCTCCGGTGAACTCACAATCCAGCTTCGCGATCGCGACGTTCTACTGTTGCCGAACGATATCTTCGTCGTGCCTCGAGGCGTCGAACACTGTCCGCTCGCTATCGCCGAGGTGTCGGCGATCCTGATCGAGCCGAAGGGCACGGTCAACACGGGCGATGTCGGCGGCGAGCGCACGTCGGAGCTCCGGGAGCTGGCCGACTAGTTGGGAGTACCCGTCGGGGATGGAATGGTGCACCCCCCGGGACTTGAACCCGGAACCCACTGATTAAGAGTCAGTTGCTCTGCCAATTGAGCTAGAGGTGCGTAGCCCTTTACTTGCGGGCCGAGAAGCAAGATTAGCATGAGAGCACGCCGCCAAATGCAAGGAGAAGTTATGACTGGCACACACCTCGAGGTCGGGGACACCGCCCCCGCTTTCACCCTCGAAGACCAGGATGGCGCATCCGTTTCGCTCCGCGACTTCGTTGGGAAGAACACGATCGTGTACTTCTATCCGGCCGCATCCACTCCCGGCTGCACGACACAGGCGTGCGACTTTCGGGACAACATCAACTCGTTGAAGTCGGCTGGCTATCAAGTTCTCGGAGTATCCAAAGACAATCTGAATGACCTGAAGACTTTCCAGAACGAACAGGGCCTGAACTTCCCTCTTCTCAGCGATCCCGACCTCACCGTGCACAACGCGTATGGCGCATACGGGGAGAAGTCGCTCTACGGCAAGACCGTGATCGGCACCATCCGCTCGACGTTCGTCGTCGGTCCGGATGGCAAGGTGGTGCTGCCGCTCTACAACGTCAAGGCCACCGGCCACGTCGCCGGCCTGCGCAAGAAGCTTGGGCTGGACTAGCTAGGCAGCACCAGCTAGGCAGCACTAGCTAGAGCGTACGGCTGTCGTCATCGTCGCGGGACGGACGCACAGTTTCTCTCAGCACCGGTGGCGTGAACACCAGAACGAGGAGCGCAACCGCCGGAACGGCGAGCACCCAGCCGAGTACGGGCTCCTTCGTGATCAGGATGCTGTAGGCGACCAGGAGCTGCAGCACGGCGACGCAGACCGTGGCGCCACGAATCCAGGGTCGACCACGAACCACCCCGAGAGCCAGAAGAACAAGCGCGACCGCGGCGATCGCCACCACCACTGCGAGAGCGATTGCCGTGCCATACGAGGCCGTTGGGGCGGCAACTATCTCGACCGCGAGATATATTGCGGCCGCCGCGACGCAAGCCCCCTCGAGCAGAACTAATGCCGAAAGCGCGTAAAGCAGCGCGGGTTTGCGGTTTTCGCTCACAGCTACATCCCATACAAGGCTATTGATTTGACCTATGTCATGTGAGAGCCTATGTGAGGTTGATTTGACGCTCACAGGGTTGTGAGCGAGTCCCAGATACGTTTGTTTCCCTCCCGAAATCTCAGGTCTTCGACCTTTGCATCGAAGCGTTGCTAATAATGGCGCGCACCACTAAAGGAGCACCACTATGGATTGGCGTGACAAAGCCGCCTGTCTCACTGCAGACCCGGAATTGTTTTTCCCGGTCGGCAACACGGGTCCGGCTGTCGACCAGATCGACAAGGCGAAGGCCGTTTGTGCACGCTGCTCCGTAACCGAGATGTGCCTTCAGTACGCGCTCGAGACCTCGCAGGACTCCGGCGTCTGGGGCGGGCTCAGCGAAGACGAGCGCCGCGCGCTCAAGCGTCGGGCTGCACGCGCTCGTCGCGCGTCCTAGCGCGCCGATCTATTCTTTCGCGATCCAGTTCAGCGGGATATCGATGGTGACCTCGGTGCCGCTTCCGACGAGCGTGTGCCAATCGATGGTCCCACCCAGTTCGCCCTGGATGAGGGTTCGCACGATCTGAGTTCCGAGACCCGCCCCGACCTGACCCTCCGGGAGTCCAACACCGTTGTCACGAACCCGAACCCGCAGCTCCTTCTCGTTGCGCTTCGCACTGATCGCCACCTCGCCGTCTCGTCCCGCGAGACCGTGCTCGACTGCATTCGTGACCAATTCGGTCAGAGCAAGCGCGAGCGGAGTTGCATACTCGCTCGGCAGAACGCCAAAGCTGCCCGTGAATTTCGGATGCACGGTCGTGTTGTGACTGGACGCGACCTCGGCGACGAGAAGTAGTACGCGGTCGAAGACGGCGTCGAAGTCGACGTTCTGACTGAGGCCCTCGCTGAGGGTGTCGTGCACGACCGCGATCGCGGCGACGCGCCTCATGGCCTGGGCGAGCGCATCCCGAGCCACGTCGTTGTGTGTGCGACGAGCTTGGATTCGAAGCAGCGACGCCACTGTCTGCAGGTTGTTTTTGACGCGGTGATGGATCTCCCGGATGGTGGCGTCCTTGGTGATGAGCTCCCGTTCCTGGTGCCGCATCTCCGTGACATCCCTACACAGGATGATGGCGCCGATGCGTTCGCCCTGGTTGCGGATCGGGATGGCCCGCAGTGACACGGTGACGCCGCGCGCCTCGATGTCTGTTCGCCAGGGCGCTCGACCCGTCACGACCAGTGGCAGTGACTCGTCTACGGCGTAGTTGCGATCAACGAGCAGGTCGGTGGTGACCTCGGCGAGTGACTCTCCCTCGAGCTCTCCCGCGAAGCCCATCCGGTTGAAGGCGGACAGGGCGTTCGGACTTGCAAACGTCGCGGTGCCGTCGATGTCGAGTCGGATCAGTCCGTCGGAGGCTCGCGGTGCGCCTCTCCGGGGACCGGCCGGAGCGCCCAGGTCGGGGAAGTCGCCTGTCGCGATCATCTCGAACAGGTCGTTGGCGCACTCGACAAAAGTGAGTTCCTGCCGTGACGGAGTGCGTGCCTCACTCAGGTTGGTGTGACGCGTGATCACCGCAATCGGGGTGTCGGTCGTCTGCTTGCCGCTCGGCGCGATCCGTCTCATGACCGGAACCGCCCGGACTCGGGTCGGCGTCTCTTCGTACCAGGTCGGCATCGTCGAGTCGTTGATCTTGGTGGTTTCGAACGCCGCGGTGACCTGTGCCGCCCACTCGGGCTTCACAGTCTGGCCGACAAAGTCACGATAGAACAGCGTCGCGGAGCCGGACGGCCGGGCATGCGCGACCGCCACAAAGCTGCTGTCCGCGCTCGGCACCCACAGTACGATGTCCGCGAACGCGAGGTCGGCCAGCAACTGCCAGTCACCGACAAGGAGGTGCAGCCACTCGACATCCGCCTCATCCGAGCGGCCCTGGGCGAGCACGAGGTCGGAGAGCGTTGACACCTGACAAGGCTAGCCGCTCAGTGCACGACGCAACTCGTCGTTACGGCGACCTCGAAAACCTGGGTGGTCACCGTGAGCGCCGGTGATAGCTGGTGAACGGGGGTCGCTCTGTAGCGGAATTCATTCTGAGTGATCGTGTAACCCCGCGATCTCCAGTAGGCAAGGACTGCTGTGATCGCGGCCCGGCTCGGCGGCGCGATCATCCGTGAGGCGACGGTGTAACCATGCCCGTTGTGCCCGTTTGAGAGCTCACACACAAAGGCGATCGGAGGATCGCGCCGCGTGATCGGCTCCCCAATCTCGGCGGCGGTGGCATCCTCAAATGCTTTTGCCCTCGCCAAAAGGGTCGCGCTCGAGACCGAGGTCTCCTCCGTCGAGGGCGCGTGTCCGAGATCGATCTCGTACGCAATGAGCGGAGCTGCCTCGAGCAACATCGGCAGTGCAAGTAGGAGGCTGATGCCACCTGACACGATCCCGCGGAGTGGCACCTTGAATCCACGGTTCCGAATCCTCACGATGAACGAGTGAACAACGACCACGATTGGTACCCCGACAGCGACCGCCGTGCTCGCGAACACGATCGGAAGATAGCGGTCGAATCGGAGCTCTTCGAACGTGTAGTTGAAGTGGGCGTCGGATTCGAACCACCAGGCAATCGCTACCGAGACGGGCGCCACCACTGCAAAGACTGTAATGAGGATGCGGGTCACCCCCGGCAATCGCTGGGGCACATACTGTGTCACTGAGCTCCCCGATGGTCGGTGATACGGGCGGGTCAAGCGTACAAGGCTGTCCGTCCAGAGCGGTTCACCGGGGTACAGCTCTCAGTCCGCGAGACCGCGATCTTCCACGCGCTACTGGTGCTAAATGTGAAGAGACAAGGTCGCGAATCGCGACGCGTGCCGCAGACTTTGGGGCGGCGTCTACGAGAGTGCGCCCGCCCAGGATGGCCGCGTCGAGAGCCTGCGCGTCGAACGGGATCATCGCGGCCGACTGGATGCCGCCGAAGCGCGAGAGCGTCTGCGTCACCTGACCGATCGGGTTGAGGCCGATTGCGCTCGCGCGCACC
>JADGOT010000049.1 GCA_017882805.1 Glaciihabitans sp.
TGGCATCCCAGCCGATGACCTCACTAATGCGCTTGAGGCGATAGCGCACCGTGTTCGGATGAACGAACAACTCGCGTGCCGTTGCCTCAAGCGATCGACCGTTGTCGAGGTAGCACCAGAGCGTCGCCAGAAGTTCGGTCGAATGGGCCTGGAGAGGTTTATAGATGCGGTTGATGAGCGTCGAGCGGGCGAGAGCGTCGCCAGCGAATGCACGCTCGGGCAGCAGATCATCGGCGAGCGTCGGCCGCGGAGCATTGCGCCAGGACCTTGCGACAGCAAACCCCGCGAGTGCAGCACGAGCACTCTTCGAGGCATCCACCAGAGTCGGGACCTCGTGTCCGAGCACCAGGTGGCCGGGTCCAAAGCCGGGCTCCAGCTGCTTCGCGATGTCGAGGAACGGTAGCGGGGGCTTCGCGTCGTCGGTCTCAAGCGGTGCCGGCTCGGCGCGTCCGATGACCAACACCAACCGATTGCCCTGCACGCCGATCAGCACGTCGGCATCGAGATGGCGGGCTGTGCGACGAAGCTGGTCGACGTCGAGCACCCGTGGTGTCGTACCGACGAGCACGCAAACCTCGCCATGGCCGTTCCAGCCGAGCGCCGCGATGCGAGATGGCAACTCGTTGTCGTATTCGCCCGAGAGGATCGAGTCGACGACGAGCGCCTCGAGCCGAGCATCCCAGAGTCCACGAGCTTCCGCGGCGCGCGCGTAAACATCGGCGGCGGCGAAGGCGATCTCCCGCGAATACAGCAGGATGGCCTCGCGCAGGACCTCGTCAGACGCGGTCACACGATTCTCGACGACCTCGACGGTGATACGAATGAGTTGCAGGGTCTGCGTCAGGCTCACGGATCGCAGCAGCTCGCGTGGGGCTGCCCCGAAGACGTCGGCGGCGATCCATGGCGTTGATGTCGGATCCTCGAACCAACTGATGAACGAGGTGATGCCCGCCTGGGCGACCAGGCCGACCGCTGAACGCCGTCCCGGCGGCATATCGCCGTACCAGGGCAGCGTGTCTTCGAGGCGCTTCAGAGTGGCAGTGGACAACTCACCGGAGATAGTGCGAAGCCATGCCAGTGTCTGTGCTTTTGTCTTAGGCGCCACGGGAGGTTAGCTCTCGCCCCCCGCGGTTCCTGTAGTGCCGGCGGTGACGTCGAGCAGGCGGTACTTATCGATGGCGGCGCCGACGACCAGTCGATCGATTTCGCCGCGCTTCGCCAGCGACTCGAGTGTACGAACGACGAGCGACGGGCCGTCGATCTTGAAGTAGCGCCTAGCTGCCGCCCTAGTGTCAGAGAACCCGAAATTGTCGGCGCCGAGCGTCGCATAGTCGCCGGGTACGAACTGCCGGATCTGGTCGGGTACCGCGTGCATGAAGTCGGTAACCGCGACGAACGGGCCTTTCGCATCCCGGAGTTTCTGGGTGACGTACGGAACGCGCGCGTCCTCGTAAGGATTGAGGAAGTTGTGCTCGTCGGCGGCGAGACCATCACGACGCAGCTCGGTCCACGATGTGACACTCCAGACATCCGCCGACACGCCCCAGTCCTGTGCGAGCAGTTCCTGCGCCTCGAGTGCCCACGGCACTGCGACGCCGGAGGCCATTAGCTGCGCCTTCGGACCATCGGGCTGTCCCTCTGAGACGCGGTAAATGCCACGCAGCAACCCCTCGAGGTCGAGGTTCTCCGGCTCGGCGGGCTGCAGGATCGGCTCGTTGTACACCGTGAGGTAGTACATGACGTTCGGGTCGGGATGTTCTCCGCCGTACATGCGCTTGAGGCCGTCCTGAACGATGTGACCAAGCTCGTATCCGTACGCTGCGTCGTAAGAGACAACGGCGGGGTTAGTGGATGCAAGCAGGATCGAGTGCCCGTCGGCGTGCTGTAGACCCTCACCGGTGAGCGTGGTACGCCCGGCCGTAGCGCCGACGATGAAGCCGCGCGCCATCTGGTCGCCCGCGGCCCACATCGCGTCGCCCGTGCGCTGGAAGCCGAACATCGAGTAGAACACGTAGACCGGAATCAGCGGCTCGCCATGGGTTGCATAGGACGTTCCGACGCTGGTGAACGACGCAAATCCGCCGGCCTCGTTGATGCCAACGTGGATGATCGCCCCCTGCGGGCTCTCCTTGTACGCCAGCAGCAGCTCGCGGTCCACGGACGTGTAGTGCTGTCCGTTCGGGTTGTAGATCTTCGAGGTCGGGAAGTAGGCATCCATCCCGAAGGTACGGGCCTCGTCTGGGATGATCGGCACGATGCGGTTGCCGAAACCGGGTGCCTTCAGCAGGTCTTTGAGCAGCCTGGCGAACGCCATCGTGGTGGCGATCTCCTGCTTGCCAGAGCTCTTGCGCGCGATCGCGTACGAGGACTCGTCGGGCAGAGTGATTTGCGTGTACCTCGAGCGTCGCTCCGGCACGAATCCACCCAGTGCGCGGCGGCGTTCCTGCAAATACTGGATCGCCTCGTCGCCCTCACCCGGGTGGTAGTAGGGCGGCAGGTAGGGATTCTCCTCGAGCACTGCATCCGTGATCGGGATCTGCATGGCGTCGCGGAACTGTTTAAGGTTATCGAGCGACAGCTTCTTCATCTGATGGGTCGAATTGCGCCCCTCGAACGACGGTCCGAGGCCGTAGCCCTTAATGGTGTGAGCGATGATGACGGTCGGTTGACCCTTGTGCTCCGAGGCGGCCTTGAACGCTGCATAGACCTTGCGGTAGTCGTGACCACCGCGTTTGAGCGCCCAGAGCTGGTCGTCCGTGTAGTCCTTGACCATTTCGGCGGTCACCGGGTCACGGCCGAAGAAGTTCTCTCGCACGTACGCGCCGTTCTCGGCTTTGTAGGTCTGGTAGTCGCCATCCGGCGTGCGGTTCATCAGGTTGACGAGGGCGCCAGTGGTGTCCTTCGATAGAAGGTCGTCCCACTCGCGGCCCCAGATGACCTTGATGACGTTCCAGCCCGCGCCACGGAAGAAGCTCTCGAGCTCCTGGATGATCTTGCCGTTGCCGCGAACGGGCCCGTCGAGGCGCTGCAGGTTTGCGTTGATCACGAAGGTGAGGTTGTCGAGGCCGTCGTTGGCGGCGAGTTGCAGTGCACCGCGGCTTTCTACCTCGTCCATCTCGCCATCACCGAGGAACGCCCACACATGAGCGTCGTTGACGTCCTTAATGCCGCGGTTGGTGAGGTAGCGGTTGGTCTGTGCCTGGTAGATCGCGTTGATTGGGCCGAGACCCATCGAGACTGTCGGGAACTGCCAGAAGTCCGGCATAAGACGCGGGTGCGGATAGGACGAGAGTCCGCCACCCGGGTGCGATTTCTCCTGGCGGAAACCGTCGAGCTGGTCGGGACCGAGGCGACCCTCGAGGAACGCGCGGGCATACATGCCGGGGGAGGCATGACCCTGATAGAAGATCTGGTCGCCACCGCTCGGGTCGCCCTGGCCGCGGAAGAAGTGATTATGCCCGACCTCGTAGAGTGCGGCAGATGAAGCGTAGGTCGAGATGTGGCCGCCGACCGCAATGCCGGGTCGCTGCGCGCGGTGCACCGTGATTGCGGCGTTCCAGCGGAGCCAGGCGCGATACCGACGCTCGATGTCTTCGTTACCCGGAAACTCCGGCTCGTTCTCTGGCGCAATCGTGTTGATGTAGTCCGTGGTCGGAACCATGGGAACACCGAGATGGAGGTCTTTCGACTTCTTGAGCAGGCTGAGCATGATCTCGCGACCACGCTCGTGTCCCTTCGCGTCGACGACCGCTTCGAGCGAGTCGTTCCATTCGGTGGTCTCCTCGGGATCCCCATCGATGTGATTCACCGAGTACGGATCCTGATCATTTACCGACAACTTGACCTCTTCCTGGTGCAGACAGATCGGGCGAAGTCTTCTGCCCCCGCCGGGTTACGACTTTGGAGGATTCGACTAGCCCGATCAATTCTAGGTGTCGGTTTCCTCATCTGCGTGCGCGGGCACGTCCGCGCGAGCATCGCGGCATCCGTCGGCGTAACATGGGCTCTCGTGTTACCGGATCGCCGCCGACCGGTAGAAAAGGAATTGCTGCAATGGCTCTGGAAATTGACACCCGGGCACCTGACTTTGAACTCCCCAACCAGTTTGGTGAGCATGTTCGCCTGAGCGACTTCGCTGGCAAGAAGCCCGTCGCGCTCGTGTTCTTTCCCCTCGCGTTCTCGAGCACCTGCACGACTGAGCTCTGCACCTTGCGCGACAACCTCGCGATGTTCAAGCAGCACGGCGTCGAGCTGATGGGTATCTCGGTCGACTCGAAGGCGACGCTTCGTGCATTCGCCGAGCAGGAGGGCTACGATTTCACGCTGCTTGCCGACTTCTGGCCGCACGGCGCGGTTGCCAAGGAGTACGGCGTCTTCCTGGAAGAAAAGGGCTTCGCGAATCGCTCGACCTTCGTTATCGACACCAAAGGAATCATCCGAGCCGGCTTTAAGACCGCACCCGGCGAGGCTCGGTCGCTCGAGGAATACCGTGCCGCCCTCGACGCCGTGCTTCCAGTAACCGCCTAGTGCAGGATGTTGATCGCTCGCGAGATTACCAGCGCGAGCAGGATGAATCCCGTCAGCGCCTGGTATCCCATGAGTGCCTTCGCGCGCGACGTCATTGGCATCACGTCGGTGGGGCTGAACGCCATCATGTTTGACAGCGAGAAGTAGGCATAGTCGAAGAAGGCTGGCTCCCAGTTTTCGTTTCCGGGGGCGCCGTCGTGTTGTGGAAACCGGAAATCCATGCGTGCTTGTTCCCGAGCCCCGCGGAGGCGCCTCGCGAACGGGCCACCCAGGTCGAGTTCCCAGTACACGAGCGAGAACGCGATGACATTGGTGACCCACACCATCGCTGCGGTAAGTAGCACAGCGGGCCCGGTCGTCTTTCCGGCGATCAGCTCGCGGACGGTGAGCACGATCGTGATCTGGTTTACGACGACGAGGATGATCGCCAGCGCGATGGAGATCCAGCGCGACCAGGTGCGCTCGTTGACGAGTCGGCGCGGATTCAGGATCACGAGTGGCACAAGGAGCAACACGCCGACCGACGGCACCAGCCAGAACGGTAGCGGCTGTACGCGCTGCGGTATGAAGAAATACAGCGCGAGAGCAATCACAATCGAAATTCCGACGGCCCAGCGGTGCTCGGGCTGCGGCTTCTTAGCGGGCTTTGCGGCGGACGGGGTGCTCATGGCGAGAGTTTATGTGAGTACGATTGTCGAGCGTTGTTCGTCAAGCGAACGACGGGCCTTTAGCTCAGTTGGTAGAGCGCCACGTTTACACCGTGGATGTCATCGGTTCGAGCCCGGTAGGGCCCACTGCTGTTCATGCCTTCGACTGTTCATGCGCTCGACGCAGGGTAGACA
>JADGOT010000050.1 GCA_017882805.1 Glaciihabitans sp.
CTCATTGGTGAGGCACTCGAGTCGCTCGCAGCCCAGACCCGGGCGGCTGATGAGGTGATCGTCGTCGTTGACCGCTGCAACGACCGTACCGGTGTGGTTGCCGCTGCGCACGGCGCCAGTGCCCGGTTGACAATCCTGAACCAGCACAACAAGGCAGGCGCACTCAACCAGGCCCTTGCCCATCTGTTGCCGCGCCTGTCCGACAACGACGCGGTGTTGATGATGGATGCGGACACATCGCTGTCGCCGTCCTTCATTGCCGAAGCCTCATGGCGTTTGCGCCAACCAAATTCGAGTCGCGCCGAAGTGGGCGCAGTCGGCGGGATCTTCCTCGGCTATCCGGTCCGCGGATTTCTCGCCAATATGCAGAACAACGAATACGTCCGCTACGCCAGCGAGATCAAACGCCGAAACGCCCGCGCCGACGTCCTGACTGGCACCGCGACGCTCTTCTCCGCCAAAGCTCTCCGAGCGATCGACGACGCTCGGTCCCGCGGAAAGGTGCCGCCCGACAGCGGCATCTATGGAGCCGACACGCTGACCGAAGACAACGAACTGACGCTCGCGCTCAAGCATGTTGGCTATCGGTGCGTCTCCCCGAAGGCCTGCACCGCGGGCACGGAGGTGATGCCGACGGTCGCACGCCTCTACACCCAGCGACTGCGATGGCAACGTGGCGCCCTACAGAATCTTCGCTCGTACGGAGTGACGCGAGTGACAGCGCCGTACATGATGCGTCAGGTCTTGACCTACGCGGCCGTCGCGTTCGTGCCCTTCTTCCTGACCAGTCTGTTCTATGACTGGTCCAGGACCGGCACGGTGGGCTGGTCGTGGTTCTGGATCTACGTGACGATCCTTGTTGTACTCGAGCGGATCTGGGCGGTGAGAGCGGGCGGTTGGCGGTCGGTCGCCCTGGCAGGCTGGGTGGTCCCTGAGGCGCTGTTCGACTTCTTCTTGCACGCGGTCTATGTCAAAGCGCTCACCGATGTCGTGACTCGCGAGCGTGGCATCTGGGAAAGCAGAGGGGACGGTAGTTCGATCGAAACACTTCTACCGTGGTACAGCCCTCAACGCCACCCGGGCCTAATTCATACGGTGGCGTTCTTGGGGGTCGTCGCGCTGGCTGTCGGCTGCGACACCATCCACATCGGATGGCCGATCATCGCAGTATTTGTATTGACCGAAGCGGCTTTCGCCGCGCTACGCCTTACCGGACTGGATCCGTTCGGTCCGTTGCTTGGCTCCGGCGAACCAGCGACCAGTCGCGACGCGAACGCCACGGCGAGCGAGCGGGGCTTTGGCGGTCTCGGCGTTCCGGCCGTCGGCTTGGCGAGGCTGGGTGGTGAGGGCACCCACCACTGTCTGTGTGGCGGACCGTTCCGCAATCCACGGGTGACCACGTCGAAGGTTGCCCGGCGGTCAAGACAGAAGACGACGACCTGGCTGAGGGACGAGCGTCGGGAATCGACAATCCGTTTCGCGGACGCCTGGGGCTGATCAGACTGCATGGCGCCGAAAGCGTCAGACCGATTAGGTTCTACACTGCTACTAAAGAGGCGCGAGATATGAGAGCAAGAGACCGTTCCAGGCACGACCTGCCGACGACCGACGGTTCCGGCATCGCGGAACAGCTGCCGAAGGCCGGCACGGGCATCGCCGGGCTCGATTCGGTAACCGGCGGCGGATTGCCGCGCGGCAGATCGACACTGATCTGTGGCCCGGCCGGATGCGGTAAGACGATCTTCGCGATGGAGTTCCTGTACCGAGGAATTGTCGAGTTCAATGAACCGGGAGTCTTCGTAGCCTTTGAGGAGTCCGCAGCCGATCTGATTGCCAACGTCAAATCGCTTGGGTTCGACCTTGCCCAGGCTGAGGCCGATGGGCAACTCGTGATCGATCATATTGACGTGGTCCGTGGGGAGATGGAAGAAACCGGAGAGTGGGATCTCGACGGCCTGTTCCTGCGTCTCGGGGCAGCCATCGACACGATCGGCGCGAAACGTGTCGTAATCGACACGATCGAGACCCTGTTCAGCGCGTTCTCGAACGCTGCCATTCTGCGCTCCGAGCTGCGACGTCTGTTCGGTTGGCTCAAGGAGCGCGGAGTAACGTCGATCATCACTGGCGAGCGAGGTGACGGTACCCTCACCCGCCACGGTATCGAAGAATATGTCTCGGATTGCGTGATCGTTCTCGACCAGCGGGTCGACGACCAGGTTTCTACGCGCCGACTGCGAGTACTCAAATACCGCGGTTCGCTGCACGGCACCAATGAGTATCCCTTCCTCATCAGTGAATCCGGGCTCTTTGTACAACCGATCACATCCGCTGACAGCACCTATCCGGTGTCTTCGGAGGTGCTGTCAACCGGGGTGGCGCGTCTCGACGCAATGCTGGGTACCGGTGGTCTATACCGGGGGAGCACCGTGCTCGTCACCGGAACCGAGGGAACAGGCAAATCGACGTTGGCTGCGCAGCTGTGCGATGCCGCCTGTCGTCGTGGCGAGCGGGCCATCTACTTCGGCTACGAGGAGACCGAAGCGGAGATCGTGCGGAACATGGTTTCGGCGGGCGTTGATCTGCAGCGATGGGTGGACGCCGGTCTGCTGCATTTCCGATGCGTTCACCGACGCCATCTCGGCCTCGAAGGTGGCATCTTCCATCTTGAACGGGCGGTTAACGATTTCGATCCCGCAGTCGTCGTGATCGATACCGCTTCGAGTCTGTTCGCGAGGGGGACGCCAGAGGATGTCGCTGGAGCGGTGACCCGAATGGTGATGTTCTTGAAGGAGCGTGGCGTGACTGCGATGCTCACGACACTGGACCATGGGTTCCAATCGACTCCGGCCGAGTACCAGATTCGGTCCCTGGCCGACACCCTACTGGTTCTGACACGGGTCGAAGGCAACGGCGAGGTGAACCGGCTCTTCCGGGTGGTTAAGGCCCGCGGCATGTCCCACTCGAATCAAATTCGCGAGTTCCTGCTCACCGACGATGGGATCGAACTGTCCGACGTCTACGTCGGGCCTCAGGGCGTGCTCACTGGCTCCGCGCGACAGAGCCAGGAAGCCCTTGAACGTGCCGGCGAGATCAATCGACTTGAGGATCTTGAGAAGCGGCGCATCGGTTTGGAGGAGCGTCGCCAGTCTGTCCAGGCGCAGACCGCGGCACTATGGCAGGAATTCGAGGACGAGGCCGCCGGGGTGAATCGCCTGCTACGCGATGGGTCGAGCAGCGCCTTGGATCGGGCCGGGCAGCGAGCCGAGCAAGGTCGCCTTCGTGGAGCCGACCCGATCCGGACTGTGCGCCGCGTCGACGCGCCGGTTGGGGGCGCCCAGTGATGGAACACTTCGCAACGCCGCGTCAAGGCATATTTTGCGGCGGCAGCCGCGGGTCGAGGCGGAAGTGCGCGATCGAAGCCGTCTGCCGTGACTGGTTGTCGTTCAGTGCGAGCGGTAGTTCACGTGTGAGCATCTTGTGCCGATAAGGAGTTACGTCGTCTTCTTCTCGGGACGCCGCCAGCATAGGGACTTGTGATGACGCAAAACCGGTACATTACGAACGAGGATCGTTCAGACGACGTCGTTGACGGCAGCGCCCAGGCTTGGGATCTGCGCCTCTTTGTGATGGGAACGTCACCGAAATCGCAGCGTGCGATCACCAATCTCACCAAGCTTTGCGAAGAGAACCTGACTGGCCGCTGGGCGATAGAGATCATCGATCTGGC